>NZ_WNJY01000008.1:0-65479 GCF_010892355.1 Granulicatella sp. zg-ZJ
CGACTGTTTTCAGTCGTTTTGTCGTCCCTTGCGACGACTTATACATCATACCAACACACCTTTTTTTTGTCAACACCTTTTTCAAACTTTTTTTCTTTTTTTTCAAACTTTTTTATTTCCCCCGTCATATCAACGTTTTTGGCGAGTCGCTATTTCATTGATACTATTTTATTTTTATTTCGCTTTTATAAAAGAAGTTACAAAACCGAACTTTTATAATTGCGAAAAGTTAAATATACATAAATTATATTTTTTAAATCGTTATATTTGATCTTTATTCGGCTTTATTTGGCATATTTCTTTTATCATTCTTTCAGTTACATCACTATTCCCAATAATTTTAGACAATAACAACAATAAAAGATACGGATTGTCTTTTGCTATGTTCATTCTATTTTCTTTTTGATATTTTGTTACAACATTTTCAGAAGCGGAAAAATTCAAGAACGTTTCTATATTTGAATCATATCCATATACATCTATCATGAGATATTTTAGCCCTTCTTGTTGTAGTTGGTATAAAATATTAGCTCGTTCTAGCTGTTTTTGAAATGAATCTTTTGTTAATTCTGCCTTAATATGAATATGCTGTTTAAAAGTCAGTAAAACATCTCCGTATTCAGAGTCTTTTGTATATTTTAGAATATGGTGCAAAGCATACCACGTACATGATTGTTTCGTTGGCCCAGATGCAGGTAAATACATTTTTCCACCATAAATATAAGGTAATCTATACAAAGGCGTATTAAACATCATTTTAATAATATCACAATACTGATGATACCCTATCCCTAATTTAATAAACAGTCTACTCATAATACCATTAGTCGATTCTTTGCTAATCAATGGAATTGTACTAAATGAAAGTAGCATTGATTTATATGGTGCATATTCATCTCCCAAATGAATAATTGCGTAAACATCGTCATCCACATCCATTGATTTTACTTTTTTTGCTTGAAAAAATAGATGTTGAATAGTCGTTTGATCAATAATTCTATGTTCTCTATTATGATTTTCTAAATCATCTAAAATATAATTTCTAGGAAACTCTAATGTCTGTTCACTGCCCTCTAATTTTTCTAATATCATTAACAATTTTTCAAGTAATTGTTTCATAAAATCCACCCCTAATTATAAAAGTATAATCTTTCAAATAATTTGTATATATTTTTACCCAATTTTTTAGAAATTACATACAAAAATAGAAATAGTGGATAAAATTTTCTTATTTTGGTTAATATTCTATAATACAAGTTCCTTAAATCGAATTGATTTGTATTTGCAGCATCTATATTTAAAAGTATTTTTAATATTTAATATTTTTTTAATAAATAATCAACATACTGATATATAGTATATTTATATATTGTTTTATTTATCTTTCTATTTGTTATTTTAAGATATCACTATGTATAGGGGTACTTGATTTTGTCGAATTTTCAAAAAAGATTTTTATAAAAGTAATGAGATACCTATTAGGTTTTTACCGCAGCCTATTCAAAACATTTTACAAAGTTATTAACAATAAAAAAAGTATCAAATCAATACTTGTGGATATTTAATTTGTTTATCTAGTGTTTTCTAGTGTATTAACAGATTTGAGTATATATAAAATCAGAAAATCTATTTGCTATAAACATTGATTTTTTAACTTTTACTATTTAAGAAATTCTTATTTCAGTTATACTATATATTCTGTTTACACAATTTATTATAGTACTACATAATTCGCATGCTCCACACAGATGGTGTGTGGAGCATTACGGTTTATTTCACTCCATTGTTCAAGAGATAGCTAAACTCCACAATAAAAAGAGCATTGCGAAAGCAATGCTCTTTGGAGTTGATTATTAAGCTTGGATAGATGAAACTACACCAGCACCAACTGTACGTCCACCTTCACGGATTGAGAATTTTGTACCTTCTTCAATCGCAATTGGGTGAATCAATTCAACTGTAACAGTTACGTTATCACCAGGCATTACCATTTCAGTACCTGCAGGTAATTCAACAACACCTGTAACGTCTGTTGTACGGAAGTAGAATTGAGGACGGTAGTTTGAGAAGAATGGAGTATGACGTCCACCTTCTTCTTTAGTTAAAACGTAAACCTCAGCAGTGAATTTTGTATGAGGTGTGATTGAACCTGGTTTAGATAAAACTTGTCCACGTTCAATGTTGTCACGTGTAACACCACGTAATAATGTACCAATGTTATCTCCAGCTTCTGCGTAGTCTAACAATTTACGGAACATTTCAACACCTGTAACAGTTGTTTTAGAAGTTTCTTCTGCAATACCTACGATTTCAACTTCGTCACCAACGCGAACTTGTCCACGTTCAACACGACCTGTTGCAACAGTACCACGACCAGTGATTGAGAATACGTCCTCAACTGGCATCATGAATGGTTTGTCTGTATCACGTTCTGGAGTTGGGATGTAAGCATCAACAGCATCCATTAAGTCATAGATTTTTTGTTCGTATTCAGCATCGCCTTCTAAAGCACGTAAAGCTGAACCAGCAACGATAGGAGTATCGTCACCTGGGAAGTCGTATTCTGATAATAAGTCACGAACTTCCATTTCTACCAATTCAATTAATTCTGGGTCGTCAACCATGTCCATTTTGTTTAAGAAAACAACGATGTATGGAACACCTACTTGACGAGATAATAAGATGTGCTCACGAGTTTGTGGCATTGGACCATCAGCAGCAGATACTACTAAGATAGCTCCGTCCATTTGAGCAGCACCAGTGATCATGTTTTTAACGTAGTCAGCGTGTCCTGGGCAGTCAACGTGTGCATAGTGACGGCTGTCTGTTTGGTATTCAACGTGAGCTGTGTTGATTGTGATACCACGTTCGCGTTCTTCTGGAGCTTTATCGATTGAAGCGTAGTCAGAAGCTTCTGCGTAACCTTTCTTAGCTAATACAGTTGTAATAGCTGCTGTTAAAGTTGTTTTACCATGGTCAACGTGTCCAATTGTACCAATATTTACGTGTGGTTTTGAACGGTCAAATTTTTCTTTTGCCATTTTAATTTAATTCCTCCTAAAATACATTTGTTTTAGTTATATTAGAGAAAAATCTCTACATACCCTATCAAATTATAACTATTTTTATCAAGAAAATCAACTATTACACAAGAAGATTTTCAAAACAAAATACTAGTCTTCTTTATTTCCACCATTTTTCTTGATGATTTCTTCTGCAATAGATTTAGGAACATCTTCATAGTGATCGAATGTCATTGAGAATGTACCACGACCTTGTGTTGCAGAACGTAATGTTGTTGCGTATCCGAACATTTCTGATAAAGGAATCATACCTTTAACAACTTGTGCATTACCACGAATTTCAGATCCTTCAACACGTCCACGACGTGAGTTAACGTGACCCATTACATCTCCGAAGTATTCTTCTGGAACTGTAATTTCTACTGCCATCATTGGCTCTAAAATTGTAGGTTGAGCTTTTTTAGCTGCTGCACGTAATGCAAGAGAAGCTGCAACTTTAAACGCTGTTTCAGATGAGTCAACATCATGGTATGAACCATCATATAATTTAGCTTTAATGTCTACTAATGGATAACCAGCTAATACACCATTTTCCATAGCATCTTTCAAACCAGCCTCAACAGCAGGAACATATTCACGAGGAACAACCCCACCGACGATAGCATTTTCAAATTCGAAACCTGCTCCTTCTTCATTTGGTGTAAATTCAATCCATACGTGACCGTATTGACCTTTACCACCTGATTGACGAACAAATTTACCTTCAGCTTGAGTTGAAGCACGGAATGTTTCACGGTATGAAACTTGCGGAGCACCAACAGTTGCCTCTACTTTAAACTCACGACGCATACGGTCAACGATAATGTCTAAGTGTAACTCACCCATACCAGCGATAATTGTTTCACCAGTTTCTGGGTTTGTTGAAGCACGGAATGTTGGGTCTTCTTCAGATAATTTTTGTAACGCAATACCCATTTTATCTTGGTCGCCTTTTGATTTTGGTTCAATCGCAACTTCAATAACTGGCTCTGGGAATTCCATAGATTCTAAGATAACTTCATTTTTCTCATCACATAAAGTATCTCCAGTTGTTGTGTCTTTTAAACCAACCGCAGCGGCAATATCACCTGAGAATACTTCTGGAATTTCTTGACGTGAGTTAGCGTGCATTTGTAAGATACGTCCTACACGTTCACGTTTACCTTTTGTAGCATTTTGTACATAAGAACCTGATTGTAATGTACCAGAATATACACGGAAGAATGTCAAACGACCTACGAATGGGTCAGTCATTACTTTAAATGCCAAAGCAGCAAATGGTGCTTCGTCACTTGCAGGACGTTCTGTTTCTTCGTCTGTATTTGGGTCAATACCTTTGATTGCAGGGACATCTAATGGAGATGGTAAGTATTCTACAACAGCATCTAGCATCATTTGTACACCTTTGTTTTTGAACGCAGATCCACATAATACTGGATAAAATTCAACATTAACTGTTGCTCTACGGATACCAGCTTTTAATTCTTCTACAGTGATTTCTTCACCTTCTAAGTATTTTTCCATCAATGTTTCATCAGTTTCAGCAACTGCTTCAATCAATTTAGTACGCCATTCTTCAGCTAATTCTTGATAATCAGCAGGAATTTCTGTTTCTTGAATTTCTGTACCTAAATCATTTGTGTAGATTTCAGCTTTCATTGTTACTAAGTCAATGATACCAGTAAATGTATCTTCCGCACCGATTGGTAATTGGATTGGATGAGCATTTGCTTGTAAACGATTGTGTAATGTATCAACTGAGTACAAGAAGTTTGCACCAGTTTTATCCATTTTGTTTACAAATACGATACGAGGAACACCGTATGTAGTTGCTTGACGCCATACTGTTTCTGTTTGAGGCTCAACACCTGATTGAGCATCAAGCAAAGCAACCGCACCGTCTAAAACACGTAGTGAACGTTCAACCTCAACAGTGAAGTCCACGTGTCCTGGTGTGTCAATGATGTTGATACGTGTATTATTCCATTGTGCTGTTGTTGCAGCAGAAGTGATTGTAATTCCACGTTCTTGTTCTTGTTCCATCCAGTCCATTTGTGAAGCACCTTCGTGTGTTTCACCAATTTTATGGATACGGCCTGTGTAGTATAGGACACGCTCAGTTGTTGTTGTTTTACCAGCATCAATATGAGCCATGATACCAATATTACGTGTGTTTTCTAATGAAAACTCTCTTTTTGCCATTGGTTTTTTCTCACCTTTCTTTTTACTAACTTTAAATACAAACTAGTGAAATACCGAAGCTATATAACTTCGGCAAATCTATATGTCAATATAACACGGACTAGTTTTTCTATCTTACCAACGATAGTGAGCAAATGCTTTGTTTGCTTCAGCCATTTTATGTGTATCTTCACGTTTTTTAACAGAAGCACCAGAATTATTCGCTGCATCCATGATTTCACGAGCTAAGCGTAATTCCATTGTATTTTCTCCACGTAAACGTGCGTAGTTTACTAACCAACGTAATCCTAATGTTGTACGACGTTCAGCACGAACTTCGACTGGTACTTGGTAGTTAGAACCACCTACACGACGAGCTTTAACTTCAAGAACTGGCATAATGTTTTCCATTGCTTGTTCGAAAACTTCCATTGGATCATTTCCAGTTTGTTCTTTAACGATATCAAATGCTTTATATAAAATAGTTGCTGCTTTACCACGTTTTCCATCAACCATTAAACGGTTAATCAAACGAGTTACTAATTTTGAATTGTATAACGGATCTGGTAATACATCACGTTTTGCAACTGGACCTTTACGAGGCATTTAATTTCCTCCTTTCAAATTCTCTTATAAACAAGTTTTATTATTTTTTAGCTTTTGGTCTTTTTGTACCATATTTTGAACGACCTTGCATACGGTTGTTTACACCGGCTGTATCCAAAGCACCACGAATGATATGGTAACGAACCCCTGGTAAGTCTTTAACACGTCCACCACGAATTAAAACAACACTGTGTTCTTGTAAGTTGTGTCCGATACCTGGGATATATGCAGTTACTTCGATTAAGTTAGACAAACGCACACGAGCGTATTTACGTAACGCTGAGTTAGGTTTTTTAGGTGTCATTGTCCCAACACGAGTACATACTCCACGTTTTTGTGGAGAACTTGTATTTGTTTGAGTTTTTTTGAAACTATTATAACCTTTGTTTAAAGCTGGAGAATTTGATTTTTCAACCGCTGATTTACGTGGTTTGCGAACTAATTGGTTAATAGTAGGCATTAGTTTTCCTCCTTCCCTGATGGGTTATTCTCAAAAATTCTAGTCCACACATCCAGGTGTTTCATTTTTTCTTCAAAAAAATAATCAACACTTTTCATGTGACTAAACTTGGCTTTCATATCAGTCAGCACGACTGATTTTTCAGGAATCTGTTATAAAAGCACCTTTTAAAGAATAGCATTTTTTTATGATAAAGTCAACATTTTTTTAAAGAAAATCATACAAAAATTGCTACCTATTATATATTTATTTTTTAGCATAAAAAAGAATAAGAAGCACATGAAGTACTCCTTATTCTTGCACATATGTAACGGATGAAAATTTATTAAATTCTTTTTTAAATAAGAGTTTAACCGTTCCTCTAGCACCACTTCTATTTTTTTCAATAATAACTTCCACAATATTATTTTCGATTGTTTCTTCTTCACTATTATCTGTATCACGTTGATAATAGTCATCACGATATAAAAAGGCAACAATATCAGCATCTTGTTCAATAGAACCCGATTCTCTTATGTCACTTAGCACAGGACGTTTGTCTTGTCTTTGTTCTACACCACGGGATAATTGAGAAAGTGCAATGACAGGTACTTTTAACTCTTTTGCTATTTTTTTGAGTTGTCGTGAAATTTCAGATACTTCTTGCTGTCTGTTTTCTCGACCTGTTCCTTCGATAAGTTGTAAATAATCAATCACAATTAAATCTAACTCTTTTTTTTCTTGAACAAGACGACGGCATTTTGCACGAATTTCAGATACTTTTATTCCTGGTGTATCATCAATATAAATATTAGCACGACTTAAACTTCCCATTGCAATAAATAGATTATCCCACTCTTCATCTGTTAAGTTACCTGTTCTCATATGTCCTGCATCAATATTTCCCTCTGCACATAACATACGATTAACTAAAGATTCTGCTCCCATTTCTAAACTGAATATGGCGACCGTTCCATTTGATTTTGTTGCAACATTTTGTGCAATATTTAAAACAAATGCTGTTTTACCTACGGCTGGTCGTGCAGCTAAAATAACTAATTCTTCAGGGTGTAATCCTGTTGTCATTTTATCTAAATCAATGTAGCCTGTTGATATACCTGTTACAAACCCTTTTTGTTTTGCTAAAACTTCAAGTTGATTGACTGTATCACCAAGAATATCTGATATTTTAATAAATCCATTCCTGTTTTGATTGTTTTCTGAAATATTTAAAATCATACGTTCAGATTGGTCAATCACATTTTCCAAACTATCTTTATCATCATAACTCATTTTGATAATATCAGTCGCTGTGTGGATAAGTTTTCTTAACACCGATTTTTCTAAGACAATGTTAGCATAATATTCAACATTGGCTGCAGTAGGTACTGTTTGTGTTAGTTGAATTAAATATTCAATACCACCTATATTTTCTAAATAATTTTGTTTTTCCAGTTCATTTTGAACTGTTACAAAATCTATATTTTTATCTTCATTATTTAATTTTTGCATCACGCTAAAAATCAATCTGTTTTTTATACTATAAAAATCTGTATAGTCTAGTATACTCACTACATTGATAATAGCTGTTTCATCAAAAAATATTGAGCCTAATACAGCTTGTTCAGCCTCAATATTTTGAGGTAATTGTCTATCGAGATGTAGTTCTTCCATATTTTTCTCCTACGGCAACTAATCTAGTTTTTTGACTAATACTGTCACGACAGAATTAACTTGTTTGTGTAATTTCACTGGAATTCTAACATAACCTAGTGCTTTAATAGATGCAGGCATATCAATCTTACGTTTATCAATATCTATATTAAACTCTTTTGATAAAATTTCTGCAATTTGTTTATTGGTAATTGTACCAAATAGTTTATTATCTTCACCAGCTTTTGCATAGATTTCAACAACTGTTTCTTCTTTTTCAATTAATTCTTTTAGTTTTAATGCTTCTTCTAATTTATGTGCTTCTTCTTTTTCTTTTGCTTTTGTTTGACCTTGTAATTCACTTAGATTACTATGTGTTGCAGGTTTTGCATGCCCGTTTTTAATTAAAAAGTTTTTAGCGTATCCGTCTGCAACTTCTTTTACTTCGCCTTTTTTTCCAGACCCTTTAACATCTTTTAAAAATATAACTTTCATATAATCACCTTTCCTTATAGATATTATATCATAAATACTAGTCTTTTTTATAAAATGTTTCACGTGAAACATTTTATAAAAAAGACTATCTGGCAAAAACCAAATAGTCATCAAAATTAATCAGCTGTTGTAAATGGTAATAATCCCATCACACGTGCACGTTTAATTGCTACTGTTAAAGCGCGTTGATGTTTCGCACATGTACCTGTTACACGGCGAGGTAAAATTTTACCTTTTTCTGAAATGAAACGTTTCAATAATTCAACATCTTTAAAATCTGGGTGGTCAATATGGTTCGCACAGAAATAACAAACTTTTTTACGTCTACGCATACCGCCACGATTTCCACGTTGTTGTACAGACATCTTTATTCCTCCTTAAATAATTCGTTCATTAAAATGGTAAGTCATCATCAGAAATATCAAATGTTTCAAAATCTGGTTGACTATTATTCAATGAAAAGTCGTTTTGACTAGGAGCTGTAAAATTATTTTGTTGAGCAGGTCTTTGTTCACTAGATGCCTTTGTTTCTAAGAAATCAAAATTTTCTACCACAACATCTGTTGTATAGACTTTTTGTCCTTGCTGATTGTCATAACTGCCTGTTTGGATACGTCCTTGAATACCTATTTGGGACCCTTTATGCGTATAGTTCGCTAAATTTTCAGCGGCTTTATTCCAAATAACACAGTTTATAAAATCAGCTTCTCTAACACCTTGTTGGTTTGGTACACGTCTATTTACAGCGAGTGTAAAACGTCCGTACGCTGTTCCACTTGGCGTATAGCGTAATTCAACATCTCTTGTTAATCTACCTACTAATGATACAACATTCATTTTGCTAACTCCTTTCTAATATCTTAAGCTTCTTCTTTTACGATGATATGGCGTAAAATATCACCATTGATTTTAGCTAAACGATCAAACTCATTAATCGCAACAGCATCTGTTGCTGATAATTTAACGATATGATAGATACCTTCACGGAAATCTTTAATTTCGTAAGCTAAACGACGTTTTGCCCATAATTTTGATTCAATAACAGTAGCACCGTTATCTTTCAAAATTCCATCAAAACGTGCAATCAATTCTTCTTTTGCAGCTTCTTCGATATTTGGACGAATAATGTACAAAATTTCATAATTAGTTGCTTGACTCATTTTCCTACCTCCTTATGGACTTTGGCTCTAAAAGAGCAAGGAGAGTTGTCTTTTTATAGACACTCACACTTCTATATTATACTGAATAAATAGTTGTTTTGTCAAATATTATTGGCTGTTTACAGTAAAAATCCACCTATCAAGTTTGCTAGGTGGATTTTGTTTTATCTTGTTTTAACGTAGCCTAATTTATCTTTGTTTTTTGCTAAGAAATCTGGCAATTCTTTATCAGGAATTTGTCTGACATATAGATTAGAACGAATGGTTTCGTCTTCTTCACGACATGTTGATAAGACTAAGTATTTATCCGTTTTTTCTAATTTAATGTCTTTGTTAAAGACTTTTGCTTGTGATTTTACTTCTGTTAGTTGTTGTAAAAATTCATCATCGTCTTTAAATTCTGTTTTATAGAATGCTGTGTCTTCTGGAACAATAATCATAAATGCTACTTCGTAATAAAATTTACGTGTTGGTGTTTCAATGACAACATATTTATGTTGATCAAAATATTCTTGCTTATCGTAGTAATTTACGTCATTAAACATACGATTATCTGATACTTTACTACCTCGAGCATGTCCGAATAACCATGTTAAGCGGTCATTAAAATCTTTTTTGTTGTCCATATCCATAAAGACAGTACCTAAGTAAGGTATATTTTCACCTTCAAATGTTTTATCTAGGTAAGTGAAATTATCTGATGTTTGAACAACGGGTTCATCTAATTTAGTACCTGGTGCATATACATAGGCGATGGCATCTTGATTGATTTTTGTTAATTCATCAAAACGTTTTTTTAGATACTCTTTTTCTTCTTGACTAACAGTATATGCTTGTGTTGTTTTAGACTGCGTTTCTTGCTTTGCATCTTTTTGATTAGATGAATTTGTTAGCATTGGGAACAGAAATGCTAATGTTGCTAAAATAAGAATTAAAATTGGTGCTACTATTTTCCAATTTATCTTTTTAGTATTTTTTTCTTCAGTATTTTCTTCATTAGATTGATTTTCTAATGCATTTTCTTCATACTGTTCAAAATTTTCCGTCATGTTACCTATCCTTATCTTCTTATTAAAAAGCGGAATTTACCTAGCTAGGCTAGATAAATTCCGTCTAATGTTTGTATAAACAACTAATTATTTAGCTGCGCTTGTTTTTGGTAATACTTTTTTACCTTGTTGTGCTTGAGCACCTGCTTTTTCAGCTGGAGCTGGTTTTTTACCTTCTACAGCATCTTTTTCAGCAGCTGATAATTCTTCTGGTTCTACAACAGCTTCTGAAACAGTTTCGAAGTCGTTTTCAACTAACCAGTGGTTTAATTCTTTCAATGCACCAACGAATGCTGCATAAGCAGCTTTTTGGTTACCGATAGCTGCAACTGAAGCAGCTTGTGCATCTTCTAAATCAGCAATAGCTTTTAATAATGCAGCTTCTGCATCATCAGTCATTTTTTTAGCTTTAGCTTGTACTTTAGCTACTTCATTTTTCAAAATGCTTAATTTAATTTTGTGATCTTCTGAAGCATATTCAGTTAATTTAGCTAATCTTTCTGTAGCAACAGAGATTTTAGCATCTAAAGCTGCAACTGAATTTTCTGCTAAAACTCTAGCAGCTTCTGCGTCTAAAACTTCTTGTTTAGCAACTTCTAATTCATCTGGATTTACTAATGTAGCAACTTTTTGTTCTGCTGCTTTTTTAGCTGCTTCTGCTGCATTTAATACATTTACTGCTTTTTTTCTATCAGTGTTGTAACCATCAATTTTTGTTTGTAATGCAGATAAACCAGCAGCTGCTGTTTGTTCATCCATGTATTGATCAACTTGGGCTTGTAAAGCAGCTTCTTCTTGAGCTAATTTTTCTAAATCTTCTTGTAAACCAGCTGCAAAATAATGACGAGCTTTTCTTTCTGCTTCTTGAGCTTCAGCAAGGAATTTTTCTTTGTTGTTACGTACTTCAGTTGCTTCTTTGTAGTTATCTTGTGCTACTAAAACTTTGTGATTTAAAGCACCAAATGCTTTTTCTTGTGCTAAAGTCATACGCTCTGGTCTGAAATCAGCTGTATAAGTGATTCCTTCAGCGTTAACAACAGTGTTTGCTAATGGAGCTACTGCTAATAAAGCTACTGCAGAAGCTAAAACTAATTTTTTCTTCATAATTTTTTATCTCCTTTTTTTGTGTAAAATAGTTACAAGCATAATTATAGTACATTCATCTATAATGTCAACACTTTTTTCTATTCTTTTTCAAAAACAGAAAACTCAACTTTACACAAATATATTATTTTTTATTTCTTATATTATATCATGTTTTGTAAGTATTTCAAAGGCTTTTTGTGAATATTTTTCTATTCTTTTTCATTTTCTACTGTATTTTCTTCTATATGTTCATCATTATCTTCTCGTTCCACTTTGACCATAGACGATACGACAGCGTCATCATCTAATTTCATGAGGCGAACACCTTGTGTGGCACGTCCTGTTTCAGAAATATCATCTGAACTAAAGCGGATAATGACACCTTTATCGGTCATAACCATAATGTCTTCTTCGCCTTTGGTTGTTGTTAAGCCAACTAAATTACCATTTTTTTCAGTAATATTGGCTGTTTTAATGCCTTTTGTGCCACGGTTTTTGATGATATATTCACTTTCATCAGTGCGTTTGCCATATCCTTTTTCGGTAATAACTAATACTTTGGCTCCTTTTTCAAGAATATCCATTCCTACTATATAATCATTTTCTCTTAGTTTGGCTCCTCTTACACCGGAGGCTGCACGTCCCATAGAACGTACGTCATTTTCATCAAAACTTACTGAATAGCCGTAGTGTGTGCCTAAAATAATGTTTTGTTTACCATTTGTTAATAAGACATCAATCAATTCATCGTCTTCTTGCATGTTAATTGCTTTTAATCCACTTGTTCTAATATTGCTAAATTCGGATAATTTAACACGTTTGACAACACCTTTTTTTGTTCCAAAGAATAAATAATTCGTGTTTTCCAATTCACTTTGTAAATTGATAATGGTTTGGATTTTTTCGTCTGCTTCAATAGTCAGCAAGTTTACAATCGGTAAGCCTTTTGCTGTTCTGCTATATTCTGGGACTTCATATCCTTTCATCTTGTAGACTTTTCCTTTGTTGCTGAAAAATAGTAAAGTATCGTGCGTTGAACAAGACACTAGTGTACTAATGTAATCTCCATCATGCATGGTCATGCCTTGTACGCCACGTCCTCCACGTTTTTGTGTTTTAAATTCTGTGTTGGCTAGACGTTTAATATAGCCATTATTTGTTAATGTTACGACAATATTTTCTTCATCAATCAAATCTTCGTCTTCAAGACTTAACACTTCACCGACAAGTAATTCTGTACGTCTTTGATCTCCAAAGCGTTCTTGAATGTCTTTTAATTCTGTTTTGATAATGTCTAAAATACGTTCACGTCTTGCTAAAATATCGGTTAAGTCGGCAATAAGTGCAATCAATTCTTTGTATTCTGCGTCAATTTTTTCACGTTCTAGTCCTGTTAGTCGAACCATGCGCATATCTAAAATAGCTTGTGATTGTTTGTCTGAAAGACCGAATTTTTCCATGAAAATATTTTTGGCTTCATCTCCTGTTTTAGAAGAACGTAAAATAGAAACTATTTCATCAATGTGGTCTAAGGCAATTTGTAATCCCTCTAAAATATGTGCTCTAGCTTCTGCACGTTTTTTATCAAAGATTGTACGACGTCTAATCACTTCTTCTTGGTGTTCAACATAATTTTCGAGTATGCGTTTTAAACTTAGAACTTTTGGGACACCTTTTTCAATGGCAAGCATATTGAAACCAAAAGATGATTGGAGTGGTGTTAATTTGTAAAGATTGTTTACAACCACACTGGCACTGACGTCACGTCTAACTTCAATAACCACGTGCATACCCTCTCGTCCTGATTCATCTGCAACGTATGTAATACCGTCAATGCGTTTATCCCTTGCTAATTCTGCTATTTTTTCAACAAGTTTTGCTTTATTGACCATATATGGTAATTCGCTAATAATAATGCGTTCTTTACCATTTTTCATTTGTTCAATATCAACACGTCCTCGAACAATAATGCTACCTTTTCCTGTTTCATAAGCTTTTCGAATACCGGATTTTCCCATGACAATGCCGCCGGTTGGAAAATCTGGTCCAGGTAATACTTCCATTAGTTCAGATACTGTAACATGTTCGTTTTCCATGAGTAATTGTATGGCTGAAATTACTTCGTTTAAGTTATGTGGCGGAATATTGGTTGCCATACCTACGGCAATGCCTGTTGCACCATTTACTAATAGATTAGGAAAACGAGCTGGTAATACGTCTGGTTCACGTTCTGAACCGTCATAGTTATCGTGATAGTCTATTGTATCTTTATTGATATCTCTTAACATTTCAAGAGCCAATTTTGACATACGAGCTTCTGTGTAACGCATTGCAGCTGCACCATCTCCGTCTATTGAACCAAAGTTTCCATGTCCGTCTACTAACATATAGCGATAACTAAAATCTTGTGCCATACGTACCATGGATTCATAAATAGCACTATCTCCGTGTGGGTGATATTTCCCCATAACATCTCCGACAATACGTGCTGATTTTTTATAAGCTTTATCTGGTGTAACACCTAATTCGTGCATACCGTATAAAATACGGCGGTGTACTGGTTTTAATCCATCTCTTACGTCGGGTAATGCACGTGATACAATAACACTCATGGCATAGTCTAAAAATGATGTTCTCATTTCTTCACTTAAATTTGCTTTTGAAAATGTTTCATCACGAATAATTTGTTCCTCTGACATATCTTACCTCCTTGTGTGTGGTATCTTTTATATGAGTTAATATTGATGACTAGATAATCTATTTTTTGTTTAGTTACGTTTTTATTGATATTTTTTAATATGTTGGAATTGTTTTCTTGAATGAACGCTCGAGTTCACATCCTGTTAGTTGAGCTCATTCTCACAGAAAGACCTCCACTTCAAAAATCAATTCGGTCATTTTCATGACCTCCTGTTGATTTTTTCCAGTGTTCTCTTTCTGGACGTTCGAATTAGCATCCTGTTTTAGTCGAGTTCTCTCTCGCAGAAGGAACGTCCACTTCGAAAATGGTGCTTGCATCCTTTGGATGCATTGCACTCATTTTCTCCAGTGATTTCCTTCTAAACGCTCGAGTTCACATCCTGTTTATATATCCAAGTTTTTAACATATTTAGCATTTTCTTCGATAAATTGTCTGCGTGGTTCAACACGATCTCCCATAAGCATATCCAATACTTTGTCAGCTTCTGCTGCGTCATCTACGGTTACTTGCAACATACGTCTGTTTTCAGGGTTCATGGTTGTTTCCCATAGTTGTTCTTTATCCATTTCTCCAAGACCTTTATAGCGTTGGATATTTGGTTTTGGTGTTGCTGGTAATGTTTCTAAATAGTCTTTTAGTTCTTCATCACTTGCTAGGTATTGTACAGTTTTACCTTGTTTAACTTGATACAATGGTGGCTGTGCAATGTAAATGTAGCCTGCTTCTACCAATGGACGCATGTAACGATAAAATAGTGTTAATAGCAATGTGCGAATGTGAGAACCGTCGACGTCGGCATCGGTCATGATGACTAATTTATGGTAACGTGCTTTTTCAACATCAAATTCTGAGCCAAATCCTGTTCCCATTGCTGTGAATAGCGAGCGAATTTCTTCATTGGCTAAAATTTTATCCAGTGTTGCTTTTTCAACGTTTAAAATTTTACCTCGAATTGGTAAGATTGCTTGATACATACGGGAACGACCTTGTTTAGCTGTTCCTCCGGCTGAATCTCCCTCAACGATAAATAATTCGCAAAGTTCAGGTTCTTTACTTGAACAATCGGCTAATTTTCCTGGTAAATTACTAATTTCTAATCCTGATTTTTTACGTGTCACTTCTCTGGCACGTTTTGCTGCCAATCGTGCTTTAGAGGCTAGAATACCTTTTTCAATAATTTTTTTGGCTACTTGAGGATTTTCAAGTAAGAATTTTTCAAAATAGGTACCGAATAGACGTTCTGTAATTTTTCTTGCGTCAGAATTTCCTAATTTTGTTTTTGTTTGTCCTTCAAATTGTGGGTTTGGGTGTTTAATAGAAACGATACATGTTAATCCCTCACGGACATCTTCGCCTGTTAAGTTTTCTTCGTTTTCTTTTATCATTTTATTTTTCTTTGCATAATCGTTAATCACACGTGTTAAAGATGTTCGTACCCCTTGCTCGTGTGTTCCTCCCTCATGCGTATGAATATTATTTGTAAAACTTAACATGTTGCTATAGTAGGTGTCATTGTATTGTAAGGATACTTCGACTTGAATATCGTCTTGTTCTCCCTCAATGTAGATAGGGTCATCAAATAATACTTTTTTATTATGAT
Organism: Granulicatella sp. zg-ZJ; assembly: GCF_010892355.1. Classification (NCBI taxonomy): domain Bacteria; kingdom Bacillati; phylum Bacillota; class Bacilli; order Lactobacillales; family Carnobacteriaceae; genus Granulicatella; species Granulicatella sp. zg-ZJ. The sequence continues at coordinate 16,033 of NZ_WNJY01000008.1, forward strand.
TGAGGTATTCTACATAGCTACTAATACCACCCTCATAATAAAATTCATCTTTTCTTTCTTGGTTTTCACGAGTATCTTCAATACTCAAGCGCAATCCTTTATTTAAGAATGCAAGTTCTCGTACACGTGTCATGAGTTTTTCGTATTCAAAAATCGTTGTTTCTTGGAAAATTGTTGAATCGGGTAAAAAATACACTTCTGTTCCGTGTTTTGTTGTATCGCCTACTACTTTTAAGTCGTATAAGACATTTCCACGTTCATATTCTTGTTGATAAATTTTTCCTTCTTTATAGACTTTAACACATAGATTTTCAGATAAGGCATTTACAACAGATGCCCCTACACCGTGCAATCCACCGGATACTTTATATCCTCCTCCACCGAATTTTCCACCTGCATGTAGGACAGTAAAAACTGTTTCAACGGCTGGTCGTCCTGTTTTTTCTTGAATATCAACTGGGATTCCACGTCCGTCATCTATTACTGTAATACTATTATTTTTATTGATTGTAATAGAAATATGTGTTGCAAATCCTGCCAATGCTTCATCAATCGAATTATCCACAATTTCCCATACTAAATGATGTAAGCCTGCACCACTCGTTGATCCGATATACATACCAGGACGTTTTCTAACTGCTTCTAATCCTTCTAATACTTGAATTTGACTTGCATCATATTGTTGCGCCAGTTGTTCTAAATTTTCAGTCATGTGATACAACACTTCCTTTCGAAATTTCAAAGATTTTAGGTTCACTAATCATATTTTTTTTAATACCGTCTATATTGGTTGTTGTGATAAATGTTTGGACTTTATGTTCAATAGATTTTAATAAAAATGTTTGTCTATCGTCATCAAGTTCTGATAAAACATCATCTAATAATAAAATGGGATAATCTCCCGTCATTTCTTTCATTAAATCAATTTCTGCTAGTTTAATACTTAATGCTACTGTTCTTTGTTGACCTTGTGAGCCATATACTTGAACATTGACGCCATTTACCATAAAAACCAAATCATCTCGATGAGGACCAAATAATGTCATACATTGGTCTATTTCTCTTTTTTTTCCTTTTTTGAATAAAGTCATATATTTTTCATATAATGTATTTTCATCATCTTCTGCTGTATAATCAATTTGTGATTCATACACTAAGGATAAACAATCTTGTTCTTGAGAAATGAGATGATTTATTTTCATTGCCCATACTTCTAATTTTTTGATGAATTGAATACGTGCATGTAGCATAGATGCTGCTTGTAAGCATAATTGTTCCGTTAATACGTCTAAATATGTATCGTCAATTTGTCTTTCTTTTAAATATAAATTGCGTTGTTTTAATATTTTTTGATATTGAGATAGATGATACAAATATAGAGCATTCATTTGACCTAATTCGACATCAATAAATCGTCTACGAATGCTTGGAGAGCCTTTTATAATGTTTAAATCTTCAGGAGAAAAAAGCACGACATTGAGTATGCCAATATATTGGCTTAATTTTTTCTTTTCAATATTGCCAACAACAGCTTTTTTTCCTTTTTTATGAATAATCAATTTTAAAGGAATGGATTCTTCATTTTTTTTGATAAGTGCTTCAATACGTGTAAAATCATGTTCCCATTCGATCAATTCTTTTTCTTGGGATGTACGGTGACTTTTTGTTAATGCTAAAACGTGGATAGATTCCATTAAATTTGTTTTTCCTTGTGCATTTTTACCTAAAAAGATATTCACATTAGGGGAAAATGAAATCATTTGTTTTGTATAGTTTCGATATTGAACGAGTGATAAATTTTCAATTTTCATTTTAAATTTGTCTAATTACAAATGATGTTCCATCTTCAAATTCTACAACAGAACCGTGATAAATTTTTTTACCACGTCTTTGTTCCACTTCTCCGTCTAAATATACTGTATGATTCTCCAGATACCATTTAGCCATACCACCGCTACTAATCATATCAGTATATTTTAATAATTGTCCAAGTGTGATGTAATCTTCTGTTATATCAACTGTTTTTTTCATTATTTTCCCTACTTTCTGCACAAGACCTCAAGGTAAATTATAATACAAAACCTTATAAAAAGCAAAAAAACGACATTTTAAGCCGTTTTTTGTTCTTTTGGATATTTTTGTCATTTTTTAATTTCTTGTTCTTATAGGTGTAATCAATTGAACAAAGTAGTCATTTTCTTCATCTAATTTCAATGTGAAAGGTTTTCCTTCTTCAATTAAGTTAATTTCAATTTTTTGATTTTGGAATGCTTTTAAAGCGTCTTTCATATAGTTTGGATTAAATGAAATTTTCATTGGTTTTCCTTCAAAAGATAACATATCTAATTCTTCTTCTACATATCCAATTTCTGCAGATTCACTAGAAATAAAGCTGTTTTTATTTAGCGTTAAAGTAACAATATCATTTTTTCCTTCTGTGGATAAAATAGATGCTCTTTCAACAGATTGTAAAAAGATAGACGATTCTACTTTAAAGGTTGTTTCGTATTGATTTTTTAATAGGCGAGAAACATCTGGATAAATTCCTTCTACTAATCGACTATAAAAATATAAATTTTCTGTTGTGAATAAGACTTTATTATCCGATACTGTCATTTTAACATCTTCTTCATCACTTAAAATACGTGATAATTCCACTAAACTTTTGGCTGGAATCGTACATTGATAAGAAATATCTTTTGAAATAGATGGTAATAAAATAATACGTCTACTCATTCTATGGCTGTCTGTTGCTGTTGTAATGAGTTGTCCATTTTCAACAACTAAATGGATACCTGTTAAAATAGGACGATTTTCGCTTGTTGATGCTGCAAAAATAGTTTGTGATAATACATTTTTAAATAAAAATGATGCGATAGAAATTGTTTGATTTTCTTCTATGTCAATATTTGAAATGATTGGATATAATTCTGCATCAATTCCATTGATTGTAAAGACAGATTTATCGGATACAATTTCAACTTTATTGTTTTCTAGTAGTGTAATTTGAACATCTTTACCCGATAATTTACGAATAATTTCTCCAAAAAAGCGAGCAGGTAATACGATACTTCCTGTTTGGATAATATCTAATTCATTTTCTTTTATATCAGAAGAGATTATTTTTTCTATTGAAATACTTGCATCACTTCCTGTTAACACTAATTCATTTGTTGTGAGTGCTAATTTCACACCTGTCAAAACTGGAATTGTTGTTTTTGATGTAATGGCACGTTGTACATCTGATAAATGTTTTAAAAATACGTGACGGTTAATAGTGAATTTCATGGTTACTCCTTTTATTATTTTATTTTTATATAAAGGTAATAGTATTAGTAGGGGTTGTGGATAATGTGTAAAGGGCTAAAAAAGTATTTATTTATCATCATTCACATGTGGAAAACTTTTGTAAAAATCTGTGTAAAAAAGAATGAGTTATCCACAATTATTTTTCAAGTTTTTTACGAATTTGTTCAATTTGTTTGATTAAAGCCATGTCGCTATTCGTATCTATGGTTTGCTGTATTTTATCACATGCATGCATAACTGTGGTGTGGTCTTTTCCACCAAATTCTTGTCCAATTTTTGGAAGAGAATTTCCTGTGATTTCTCTTGATAAATACATCGCAATTTGTCTTGGAATAACGATGTCTTTGTTTCGTTTTTTACCTTTTAGTTGTTCAATGGTGACACTAAAGATTTTTCCAACTTCGATTTGTACGTCATAAATAGATATTGTTCGTTTGGCATTTACAGATACAATATCTTTTAGTGCTTCGGCAGCTAAGTTTGTATCAATATCACGATGATTGGTTAAAGAATAAAAATTAACACGTGTTAAAGCAGCTTCTAGGTCACGAACATTTGAGTTGACTTGTCCTGCAATATAATTAAGTGTATCATCTGGAATATTGATATGATTACTAATGGCTTTTTTTCTTAAAATAGCTGTTCTTGTTTCTAAATCTGGTGGTGTAATATCAGATGATAAACCAGAACCAAAACGAGAAACAAGGCGATCGGGTAATTCTGGAATTTCAGAGGCAAGTCGATCACTTGTTAAAACGATTTGTTTACCAGATTCGTGTAAAGCATTAAATGTATGGAAAAATTCTTCTAATGTACTTTCTTTGTTTGCTAAAAATTGAATATCGTCTACCATCAATAAGTCAACATTTCGGTAATGATTTCTAAATTCTTCTTGTGATTTTGTTTGAATAGAATTGATAAAATCATTTGTAAATGTTTCACTTGTGACATAGTGGATATTTGCAGAGGGATTATTTCTTAAAATAGTATTTCCAATAGCGTGCATTAAATGTGTTTTTCCTAGTCCAGATCCACCATAAATGAATAAAGGATTATAGGCTGTTCCGGGACTTTGTGAAACAACTAGTGCAGCAGCATGAGCCATTGTATTACCAGAACCAACAACAAAACTATCAAATGTATAATTAGGGTTTAAGTTGATACGACGTTGATTTTTAATTTTTGATACAGGTTGTTTTGGTAATTGTTCTTCTAAAATAAGTGAAATATCTGCCTGTTCAAATTTTGTACGTAAAATGTAAGTTGCTGAATTTAAAATTAAATTTTCCCATGTTTGTTTATGAATCATTTCAGGCAATAATAATGTTAAACAATTTTGTTCAAATTTTATTGGTTTAGCTGATTCAATATAAATTTCGTACATGCCTTTAGTGAATAATTTTTTTAATTCAACAAGTAAATAATGCCAAATATCGTCTAAATGATTCATCTTTAGTGTCCTTTCTATATTGTTCATTAGAGTATTTTAACACATTTAAAAAAAGTTATCCACAGTTTTTAGAAAGAGATATAAGATTGATAGAAATTATCCACAAAAAATAAATTTGTGGATAAAAAATGTGGATAACTTTATGATAAAAGAAATATATTCACAGTAGTTATCCACATAAAAAAGTGGATATATAAAGGTTTTTTATTATTTTACACAAGGTCTGCGAAAAGATTATACATGTGTGTGTAATTGTGGATAAATTTGTTTAAAACGTAGATAAAAAGAAAGAAGTCCTTTTTTATTGTGGATAATGTGTGTATGATGATGGGATATTTTCAATGAAATTCATAAAAAAAGATTGACAATATTTGCTTATTTTCATATACTATTAGGGACTGTCTGAATGTTTTACATTTGAAAAGATAGACATATTTATCTAGGAGGTGCACATTATGAAAAGAACTTACCAACCAAAAAAACGTAAACGCCAAAAAGTACATGGTTTCCGTAAACGTATGAGTACAAAAAATGGTCGTCGTGTATTAGCTAGCAGACGCCGTAAAGGTAGAAAAGTATTATCAGCTTAGGAGGATCACTGACAAAGTGGTCTTTTTTTGTTTTATAAAGCGTAGTATAATGGTGGTGTGTATATAGGAGTAATTGTTAATGAAAAAAACATATAGAGTAAAAACGAATAAAGATTTTAAGATGATTTTTGATAATCGAAAGTCAAAGGCGAATAAGCAATTTGTCGTTTATGTGTTAAAAAAAGAGGAGCAGGAGCATATTCGTGTAGGATTGTCTGTTAGTAAAAAACTTGGAAATGCGGTGATACGAAATCGTATTAAACGTAAAATTAGACGTGCAATCTTTGAAATAAACGACATATTATACAAAAATTATGATATAATTATCATTGCGAGAAATCCAGTTGTTGAGATGAGTGTGGAAGATATGAAATCGAGTTTAAAACATGTTTTTAAATTATGCCAGCTCATTAAAACAGATGAAAAGGTGGAGGAAAAAAAGAGTGAAGAGTAAAAAGTTACAAAGAGGTTTGATATTATCATCTTTCATTTTTTTATTAGCAGGTTGTGGTAATAGTCAAACGGGACAAAAAGGTTTATGGGATCATGCGATTGACCATTTGTCTGAATTTATTAAATATTTATCTCATTTGGCAGGTGATAATTACGCTTTAGGTATTATTTTATTTACAATTATTACGCGTATTATTTTGTTGCCGATTATGCAATATCAATATAAAGCAACTCGAAAAACAGCAGAATTACAACCTGAAATAAAAAAATTAAGAGAAAAATATTCTGCTAGGGATAGACAAACACAATTAGAATTGCAGCAGGCAATGAAAGAATTAAATGAAAAACATGGTGTGAATCAATTGGCAGGATGTTTACCAGCTTTAATTCAAATGCCTATTATGATTGCTTTGTATCAAGCAATTTTAACAACAAAGGAATTACAAACAGGTCATTTTTTATGGGCTGAATTGGGTAAAGTAGATCCTTACTTTATTTTACCTGCATTGGCTGCATTCTTTACATGGTTAAATGGTTATTTAACATTACAAGGTCAAACAAAAGATGCACAACAACTGAAATTCATGCAATTATATATGTTACCTGCAATGATTTTCTTCTTTGGTTTTTCGTTAAATGCAGCATTATCTTTATATTGGGTAGTCGGAAATATTTTTGCTGTTGGACAAACATTATTGTTGAATAATCCATATAAATTAAGACGAGAACGTGAACAAAAATTAAAAGAAGAAAAAGCAAAAGCAAGAGCGTTGAAAAAAGCAATGTTAAAAGCAACGAAAAAATAAAACTCATTTGGAGGGAAAGCAATGGAATCATTGATTATAACAGATGTGACTGTTGAAAAAGCAATTCAAAAAGGTCTTATTAAATTAAATATTAAAAGAGAAGAAGCAACAATTATTGTAAAAGAAGAAGGTAAAAAAGGTCTTTTTGGTTTTGGTCATAAAGATGCCGTTATTGAAATTAGTAAAAAAGAAGTTAAAGAAGTTGTTCAGCCTGTTGTAGAAGAGGTTGTTTCAGAAGTTGTTGACTATGATCCACCTTTTGTTGTGGAAGAAATGGTTATTGTAAAACCAAATCAATCTGATGAATCACATGAAGATTATAGTAAAGTTTGTGACTATTTAGTAGATGTGGCACGTGCATACGGAGCAAAGATTGATGTTACTGTTAAAGAAGTATCTAAAAAATTAGTTTTCCAAATTGAAACAGAAAAAGCAGGTTTATTGATTGGAAAACATGGTAAAATTATCAACGCTTTACAAATATTGGCACAAACAATGGTATATAAAAAGAATGAAAAAGCACCAATGGTTGTTGTGAATATTGGCGATTATAGAGAAAAACGTGAAGTAAAATTAAAAGATGTTGCGGATAGAACAGCTAAAAAAGTGTTAAGAACAAAACAATCAGTCTTTTTAGAACCACTTCCTGCATTTGAAAGAAAAATTATTCATGCAAGATTGAGTAAATACGATAACATTACAACACATTCAGAAGGTAATGAACCATATCGTTATTTAGTGGTTGATTTTCAAGATTAAAAAGTAGAATGATGAAATAATCTAACATTCAGTTTATTAGATAAAAGTGGTGAACCAATGCTTTTAGGCATTAGCTCACCACTTTATTTGTTTGTGTTGGTAGCTTTTGAAGTGTACGGAAAATAAAAGGAAGCAAATGACAAATGCCATTTGCTTCCTTTTTATATTGTGTGAAATATTATTATAATTCTTCAAAAACATCTTCGTCTGATACAATCGTTAAATCTTCTTCGATTGCATCATCAAAATCATCAGAATCTTCGTCTGTATCGTCTACTAAGTCATCAAAATCAGAACGATATCCTAAATCATCGTCATCTGATGTTAATAAGTCTTCATCATCTAAGTCATCCATATCTTCTGGATCGTCATTGCTGTAATCCACATCATCTTCACTTGTAACGAATGCACTAAGTTTTTTGCGTTTTTTGCGTGGTGCTACGGTTTCTTCTAGGGCAGATACTAATTCTTCATCAATAGAATCAATAGGGTACCATGAACGTAATCCCCAACGATTGTCGCCTAGTGAGATGAAACTACCGTCAATATTTAATTCTGTATAAAAAATTGACATTTTCTTTTCTAATTCATCTTCAGATAATTCCAAAAAATTTTGAACAGCAACTAGTAATTCATTAAATTCTATGATAGAACCTTTTTCTTCTAAAATAGCATGTGCTACTTCAATCATAGATAATTCACGTTTATCAATACCTTGAAAATTATTTAACATTTTAGGCTCATCCTTTCAACAGTCTATCTCTCATCATATACTAAAAAAAGCTATTTTTCAATATATTTGTAAAATATATTCGATGTAACAAAATTGTTGCTTTAAAATACGATTTTTTTTTGATATATTTTGAATAAATTCATCGCAAAGGAGTAGGGGTTATGGAAAAAGATTTAGGAAGTCTTTTAAAAAAAGCAAGAGTGGATAAAGGATTGTCACAAGAAGAAGTCGCTAATGTATTATTCGTGACGAGGCAAACGATTTCTCGTTGGGAACAAAATAATACATTACCAAATATTTATGTTTTAGAAACATTAAGCCAATTATATGGTGTGGGACTTGAAGAATTGATAGGCTATACAAAAGAGAAAAAACTTAATGTCATGGCAATCATTGGCAGTGTATTTTTTAATATTTGTTTATTTAGCGGTATTTTTATAACAATAGTTGTGTTGCTAGCTGCTTTGTGGATAACGATAGGTGCTTTTATTATTAGCCCAATTCTTTATATGATTAGTTCAATGTTTGGTCCTCAATCTTTTGAATGGTATCAGCTTGTTTTAACTATCTTTTTATGTATGATAAGTTTAAAAGGTATTCATTTTTGTAAAAAAGTAACGATACAACTGATAGTGTATTTTAACAAATACATTAAATTTAATAAAAAAATCATCTACAAATAGTGTTTGTAGATGATAAAAGATGAAGGTGGTAACAAATCTTACCACCTTCATCTTTATTTTATAAATGTTTTAAAAACTTCTGTGATATTTTCTTGTTTTAAATCACTTGGTTTTAATGTTTCTTTAGCTGTATGATTTCCAGCTATTTTAACAACAGTTGGAACAGATGAAAAATTGTAGGTTGATAAAATATCACTTACTTTATCTGCGTATTTGTCATCTGTATATTTATCAAAGTTCAAATAGTACATTGTTTTGTTTTCTTGTTTTAAAACCGTTTCTAAGATAGGTTTTGCTTTTTGACAGGCTGAACAAGAGGCTTTTCCAAATAAAACAATACTGTTTTCTGGTAATGTATCGACTTGTTCAATGTTTATTTCTTGTATGGCTTGTGATACTTGATGATTTTGTTGACAAGCTGCAAGTATTAAAAAGAAACTGAAAATAGTTAATAATTTAGTTATTTTTTTCATGGTGTGTCCTATATTTTTTTTACAAATTCTGATTTTAATTTCATGGCACCAAATTCATCAATTTTACAATCAATGTTGTGATCACCTTCAACAAGACGTATATTTTTTACTTTTGTACCTTGTTTTAAATCTTTTGGTGCACCTTTAACTTTTAAGTCTTTAATAATACTTACTGTATCTCCGTCTTGTAGTAAAGTACCGTTAGCATCTTTTACAGTTAATTCTGTTTCGTTAACATCGTCTAATGTAAATTCATTGGCACATTCTGGACAAATGATGACATGATTGTCTTCATAAGTATATTCAGATTGACATTTTGGGCAGTTTGGTAATTGTTCCATAAATCCTCCTATTCTACTGTAACGCTTTTGGCTAAGTTTCTTGGTTTATCTATATCATATCCTAATTCTAAAGTTGCATAATAGGCAAGTAATTGGGTTGGTATGATTGAAATAAGTGGAGAAAAATAGTCGCAAACATGAGGTAATAAAAATTGGTCTTCTTGAGTTGCGAATGTTTCATCTACAAAGGTACATGTTTTTGCACCACGTGCTTTTACTTCTTGAATGTTTCCTCTTGTGTTTAAGACAAGGTTTTCTTGTGTCATGATAGCAAAAACAGGAGTATTTTCTTCAATTAATGCTATTGTACCATGTTTTAATTCTCCAGCTGCAAAACCTTCTGTTTGAATGTATGAAATTTCTTTTAGTTTTAATGCAGCTTCTAAAGAAACAAAATAGTCTAAACCACGTCCAATAAAGAATGCGTTTCTTGAATGTGCTAGAAAATCTTTAGCAATCTCATGAATGGTTTCTTTTTGTTCAATAATGCTTTCCATACCATTGGCAACAAGAGATAGTTCATGTTTTAAATCAAATGATAATGGTTCTTTTGATAGTACATAAGCAAGGATTGCTAATACAGAAATTTGTGCTGTATAGGCTTTTGTTGATGCAACAGCAATTTCTGGTCCTGCATGCAATAATAATGTATAGGTTGCTTCTCTTGATAGTGTAGATCCTGCCACATTTGTTATCGTTAAGGATGGATATTTAAACTCATTGATTTTAACGAGAGCTTGTCTGCTATCAGCTGTTTCTCCACTTTGTGAAATAAAGATAAAGAATGGCTTTTCTGATAAAAGTGGTAGTTGGTATGAAAATTCACTAGCAATGTGTACTTCAGTTGGTATTTTTGCAAATGTTTCAAGGTAATATTTTCCAATTAATCCTGCATGATAACTTGTTCCACATGCAATAATATATATTCTATCACATGATTGAATAGTTGTTTTAATGTCATTTGGGATAGTTAGTGTGTCGTTTTGTGTATAAGATTTAATAATTCGTCTTAAAACAGCAGGTTGTTCATCAATCTCTTTTAGCATGTAGTAAGGATAAGTACCTTTTTCTATGTCCGTAGCATCTATTTGTGCTGTAAAAGGTTCTCTTGAAATAGGTATATCGTCTTTTTCTATGATAATGGTATCTTTTGTTAACACAACAAATTCTTTGTCGTGTAATTCGATAAATTGATTGGTTTGTTTAATTCCTGCCATTGCGTCACTGCATACCATATTGAAGTCTTTTCCAACACCAATTAACAGAGGGCTTTTATTTTTTGCCACAAATAATGTATTTGGTGTTTGTGCATCAATGAGGGCAAAAGCATACGAACCATGAATTAAGTTTAATACTTTTTTAAAAGCATCTTTTGTTGATAATGCGTCTTTTTCAACAAATAGAGCAATAAGGCAAACAATGATTTCAGTGTCTGTTTGTCCTTTTAAGTGTATATGTTGTAAGTAAGTTTCTTTTAATTCTTTGTAATTTTCAATGACACCATTATGAACAAGTGTAAAACGTTGATTGTAAGATTGATGAGGATGTGCATTGACAAGACTTGGAACGCCATGTGTTGCCCATCGTGTGTGTCCTATTCCATAAGTTGCAGGAATAGAAAAATCTGTGTGATTTTTTAATTGAGCAATAGGTCCTACTTCTTTAAATAAATGTCCAACTCCGTTAGATACAACGTAAATACCGGCTGAGTCGTAGCCTCTGTATTCTAATGTTTGTAATCCGTCTAATAAAATTGTTTGTGCTTGTTTGTTACCAATGTAACCGACAATTCCACACATGTTAACCTCCTAAAAAATAAATTTGCTTTTTAGGTGAATGAATATATGTTTGTCAATAAGTATTGTTTTGTTATATTCTTTAGATTTCACAAACCTGAAGTCATCCGCCGAATGTTCGATAAACTTCTTCCTCGTCACCAATTTAATGGTCTGGCGCTATCTTTATTCCTTTCTAAAGTCTTTCTAAAAAGCATACCATATTATAAAGTATTTTTAATAGATGTCAAAAAAATGGATTATCTTTGGCACAAATGAAATTGTTTTCAGTAGCATTTATTTGTGCCAAATTTCTTTTGATAACGTTTTAAAATTGCTTTATATTAGTAATGGGAGGAATTGAAATGTTATTGAATGAGCTCATTAAAAAAATTCCAATTTTTTCTAAATATCATGCACACAAAATAGAGGAATTTGAAAAAATTTTAAATACGAATCGTCGAGGATTATTGTCAGATATTGAAAAAATGAATAGTTTTTTTTCAAGAATACAGTATGCCAACTATTTTGATTGAAAACGATAGGATATATGTACCAAGTATTACAGAAACGGATATATTTTCTAAAATAAAACATCGTATTTATGACTATGCTGGACAAACAGAACGTTTGTATTTGATGATTTTATATATTGTGACAAATAAACAATTTGTGTCAAATTATCATTTACAAAGTTTATTGCAAATGAGTAAAAATTCTATTTTACTTGATTTAAAAAAATTAAAAGAAAAAATATCTATTTTTGATGTAACGGTACATTATACAAGAAGTAAAGGATACCATTTTAAAGGAAGTGCATTATCCATTCGTCAAATGATTGAATATGCCATTGATCATTTATTATTGTTTGATACTGGAAAATGGTTAATTCAGTATATTGCACTTGAAAATGATTTAAATTTAAAGATAGATGATATAACGGCTTTATTTATTGAAACAGCAAGAGAATGTCATTGTTATTTTATTGCAGAGAAATCAAAAGAAGTCTGTTATTTGATTAGTATTTTAAATGAAATCGCTTTAGAAGAATGTGTTGTTTTTACAGATATAAATGAAAAAAATTTATCTTATACACCTGCTTACATCATTACTGAAAAATTAGTTGAAAAATATCCGAATATAGAAAGAGAAAAATTATTTATTTTTAGTCGTATATTAGGGTGCCTACAAGGAGAAAAAGAAGATTTTTCGAATCGTGAGGTCTACGATATTATGAATAAAATTATTGATTTAGTAAAAGCAAATACAGCAGTTCAATTTGAAGATTCATTATTATTCAGAAAAAATTTATATCATCATTTAGTACCGTCATATTATCGTCTATTATTTGGTATTCATTTAATCAATCCACTAAAGGAACAAATTATGAAAGAATATCATGCTTTATTTTATTTGATTAAAAAAAGTTTAGCTCCTTTAAGTGATGTTGTTCAAAAACCGATTAGTGATGATGAAGTTGCTTATTTTACTATACATTTTGGTGGATATTTAAAAATGATAAAGACAACAACGAAAAAATCTTTAGTTGCTTTATCCGTTTGTCCAAATGGTATTAGTTCTTCTTTATTGTTACAGTCAGAATTAAAAGCACTAATGCCAGATATTTTCTTTAAAGAAGTTCATCAATTAGATGATATAGAACATCAATCTCTCGATGATTACGATATGATTTTTTCAACAGTTTTTTTTGAATCTTCTAAGAAAGTTTATGTTGTGCAGCCGTTAATGAATGCTATTGAAAAATTGTTATTAAAACGAATGGTATATGAAGATTTTCAAATTCATCAAGAACAATACATAGATATTAAAGAAATCATGAAAATTATTTCTACATATACAACCATTCATGAATCGGTTTCTTTAGAAGATGCATTGATGCATTATTTTGTGGGTAATCAACAAGCAAGTATCAATACGGAGGGATTAGCATTGACAACATTATTGGATAAAAAATTAGTCCAACAAGTAGAAAGTGTCAGTGATTGGAAAGAAGCAATTCATATTGCATCGAAACCTTTATTAGAGCATGGGTATATTCAATCAGCTTATATAGATGACATGATTGCATCTATTCAAACATTAGGACCATATATTGTTTTGGCACCAAAAGTTGCTGTACCTCATGCAAAACCTGACAATGTTTATAAATTAGGTATTAGTTTATTGCAGTTAAAAGAAGCAGTTGATTTTAATCTTTCAGAAGAAAATGATGAAGATAAAAAAGTGCATTTAATTTTTGTGTTAGCAGCTGTGGATTCTATTTTACATTTAAAAGCATTACAACAATTAGCAAGTATTTTAGATGATGAAAATGCTATTGAGTTAATGATTCAAGCAAAAACAGTTGATGAGCTGATGTCTATTATCGAGCAAACAGTACAAAAAGGAGAGGATGAAGATGATTAAAATTATTACGGTATGTGGCAATGGTATCGGCAGTAGTTTGTTGTTGAAAATGAAAGTTGAAAGTATTGCTAAAAGTTTAGGTATTGATGTTGTTGCAGAGTCATGCGATTCAAATGCAGCAACTGGTCAACAAGCAGATTTATTTGTGACAGTAAAAGAATTTAAAGATATTTTTCCAGAAAATACACGTGTTTGTATTGTTCAAAGTTATACAAATCGTAAAAAAATTGAAGAAGATTTAATACCAGCATTAGAATTATTGAAAAATGAGGAGGTATAGAAAATGGAATTTATTAAAGATATTTTAAGTGAGCCGTCTTTTTTAATGGGATTGATTGCGTTTATTGGTCTTGTTGCGTTAAAAAAACCTGCACATAAAGTCATGACGGGTACATTGGGACCAATTTTAGGTTATTTAATGTTAGCCGCTGGAGCAGGTGTTATCGTTAATCATTTATCTCCATTAGCAGAAATGATTCAAAAAGGATTTCATATTACAGGTGTTGTGCCAAATAATGAGGCAGTAACTTCCGTTGCACAAAAAATACTTGGTGTTGAAACAATGTCTATTTTAGTCATGGGACTTGTTTTTAATTTACTAATTGCTAGATTTACACGTTATAAATACATCTTTTTAACAGGTCATCATAGTTTCTTTATGGCGTGCTTATTATCTGCAGTTTTAGGTGCTTTGAAATTTTCAGGAGTAACATTGATTATCGTTGGTGGATTTATTATGGGTGCTTGGTCTGCTATTTCACCAGCTATTGGTCAAAAATATACTTTAAAAGTAACTGACGGTGATGAAATTGCCATGGGACACTTTGGTAGTATAGGTTATTATTTATCTGCTTTTATTGGAAGTTTAGTTGGTAAAAATAGTAAAAATACAGAAGATTTACAAGTATCTGAAACGTGGAGTTTTTTAAGAAATACGACAATTTCTACAGCTTTAATTATGGTGTTATTCTACTTGATTGCTGCTATTGCGGCAGGTCCAGAATTTGTGTCTACTTTATCTGATAGAAAAAATCCATGGATTTTTGCTGTAACAAGTGGGTTAACATTTGCTGTTGGTGTAGCTATTGTTTATGCCGGTGTTCGTATGATTTTATCTGATTTAATTCCTGCCTTTGAAGGTATTGCTACAAAAATTATTCCGAATGCTGTTCCAGCAGTGGATTGTGCTGTATTTTTCCCTTATGCACCAACAGCCGTTATTATTGGGTTCGCATTTAGTTTTTTAGGTGGATTTATTGGTATGTTGATTTTAGGTGTTACAGGTGGTGTACTCATTATTCCTGGTATGGTTCCTCATTTCTTCTGTGGTGCAACAGCAGGTATTTATGGTAATGCAACGGGTGGTAGACGAGGTGCGATGATTGGTTCTTTTGTTAATGGTTTATTATTAGCCTTTTTACCAGCTTTATGTTTACCAGTTTTAGGAAATTTAGGATTCAGCAATACAACTTTTGGTGATGTTGACTTTGGTATTTTAGGTATTTTACTAGGCCGTTTAGGTGAAGGTTTTGGACAAATTGGTATTTTTGTTATCGTGGGCTTATTAGCATTGGTTTTAGTGATACCATCATTTATGTCTAAATCAAAAGAAGCGTTAAATAATAAAGCGGAATAAAGGAGCATATATATGGCTGAAGATTTAACAATTAAAATTTATTCAGACGGAGCAGTTTTAGAAACGATGTTACATGATTTATCATTAGGAATCGTAACAGGTTTTACAACTAATCCTAGCTTAATGAAAAAAGCTGGGATTGATAGCTATATAGATTTTGCTAAAAAAGTATTAGCACATATTAAAGATTATCCAGTTTCTTTTGAAGTATTTGCAGATGACTTAGAAACAATGGAAAAAGAAGCAGAAGTATTGAATGCTTTGGGAGAGAATGTTTATGTGAAAATTCCTGTGACAAACGGAAAAGGAGAGTCAACAGCACCTTTAATCGAGCGTTTGTCACAAAGAGGCATCAAGTTAAATGTAACAGCAATCTTTACACTAGAGCAAGTTAGAACGGTTGTTGATTCTTTAACAAGTGGTGTGCCATCTATTGTTTCTGTTTTTGCTGGAAGAATTGCTGATACGGGTGTTGATCCAATGCCTATTATGCAAAAATCTTTAGATATTTGTCGAGAGAAAAAAGCGATTGAGTTATTATGGGCAAGTCCTAGAGAAACATTTAATATTTATCAAGCAAATGCTTTAGGTGTAGACATTATTACGTGTACATCAGATTTAATTCAAAAATTAAGTTTAAAAGATAAAGATTTAACGCAATATTCATTAGAAACAGTACAAATGTTTTTAAGAGATAGTCAAAGTTTAGGATTTTCAATTTTAACAGATTAAACAAGAGCTAGTTGGGTACATCTCAACTAGCTCTTATAATTTTAAGTGCTTTTTTTTTCATTTTGTACTATTATAAAGTTAAGCTTAATAAAGAGAGGCAATGAAAATGTGGAGAAAAGAATTGTTAGATGTATTTCCAACAATCAATATTTTGCTTGATGAGCCATTAAACCGTTATACATATACGAAAACGGGTGGAAAAGTAGATGCTCTTGTGTTCCCAGAAACGAAAGGGCATATTCGTGATTTAGTATTATTTTTAAATGATAAAAAAATTCCATTTTTAGTGTTGGGAAATGCTAGTAATGTGATTGTGACAGACGGAGGTATTCGTGGCGTTGTCATTATGCTTGAGAAAATGACTAATCTTGTGGTGGACGATACGACAGTTCGTGTAGAAAGTGGTGTTGTACTTACTGAATTAACAGACTATGTTGCACAACAAAGTTTAACAGGTTTAGAGTTTGCTTGTGGCATTCCTGGAAATGTTGGGGGTGCTGTATTTATGAATGCTGGTGCTTATGGTGGTGAGATAAAAGACGTTTTATATTCTGTGGATGTTGTGACAAAAACGGGGGAGTACAAAACTTATACGAATAAAGAAATGGTATTTGGATACCGTCATAGTTTGATACAGGAAACTGGCGATATTGTTGTACAAACGACTTTTGTTTTACAAAAAGGTCATAAAAAAGATATTCTGGCAGAAATGGACCGATTGATGCAATTAAGACGAGAAAAACAACCATTAGAGTATCCGTCTTGTGGAAGTGTTTTTAAACGTCCAGAAGGGTATTTTGCAGGAAAGCTAATACAAGATGCACATCTACAAGGGCATCGTATTGGAGGAATAGAAGTTTCTAAAAAACATGCGGGATTTATGGTCAATGTTGATTCTGGTACAGCGACGGATTATAAGCAGTTGATCGCTTATGTTCAAGAAAAAGTTTATGAAGTATTCGGGGTTCGTTTAGAAACAGAAGTTCGATTTATAGGAGAAGAGAATGAGTGAAGTAAGTCAAGAAATGATCGAAAAAATCAAAAATGATATTTTAGAGGCTTTAGAAAATGTGATTGACCCAGAGTTAGGCATTGATATTGTTAATTTAGGTTTAGTCTATGGTATTGAATTAGAGGAAAAAGGGCATTGTCATATAAAAATGACACTAACAACGGTGGGCTGTCCTTTAGCAGATATGATTATTGAAAATATACAAGAAGAATTATTGAAATTAGAACATGTTCAAAGTGTTGATGTTGAATTAGTTTGGGAGCCCGTTTGGACAACTGATAGAATGTCACGCTATGCTCGTATTGCACTAGGAATAAGATCATGAGAAAAGTAAAAATAAATTTTATATCAACCATTAAACAAGAGAATGTTTTAAAAGTAAAAAAAGAATATATTGGTCATCTCATAGAGAAAAATCATTGTTACTATTTGCGTTACAAAGATGCTGAGTATGGAAAAGTGACTGTGAAATATGATAAAGTCACACATACCATCACGTGTTTGTGGGAAAATCATCATGTCAAACGTATGGTATTTTCAATGGAGTATGTCACGGAAATGCTTTATCAATTACCACAATCTCATTTGTTGTTAGATGTGCATACAATGATGTTAAATGTGGATATTTTTGAAGATTTATTGAAAAAAATAGTATTTGCATATCAGTTAAAAGAAAAAGATGATATTTTTGGAGAATACACAATTCAATATGATATACGTCCTTGTTAAGAATAAAAATAATGGAGATAAATATGAGTGTTATAGTCAAAAAAGTAACAGATGAGATTTATAAACAAAGTCAGTTAAATTATAGTACGAGTAATTTTTTACAATCAACGGAAATTGCGAGTACGCAGTTAGAAAGAAGAAATTTTTTAGATAGTCAGCGTGTTGTCTTTGAGAAGAATGGACATGTGATTGGTCAAGCCATTATCAATATTCGTAAAAGGTATCGTTTTTTTAAGGAAGCAATTATTTTACAGGGACCTTTGTTAGATTATACAAATATGGACATTGTCAAAGAATGTTTTGAAGCGTTGGAGATATACTTTAAACATGAAAAAGTATCACGTTTTATGATACATCCTTATTTAATTCAACAACAAATAGATACGTCATTAAATATTGTAAAAGACAATCAGTACAATGATGTTATTGACTATCTAACATCATGCGGTTATGTACATACGGTGCATTCGGAAGATACGGTTCATGTTGTTGGGCAAATGTTTGTAAAACCATTGCATCAATATGACAATGAAGAAGCCATTTATGATGCATTTTCGAATGCTTTGAAACGTGATTTGAAAAAGTTTGATGAATCACATGTCAAAGTTCGGGAATTACAAGAAGATGAGTTAGATACATTTTATCGTATTCTAGTGTCGACAGGTGGCAGAAAAGGTTTTGCTGTGCAACCCTTTTTATATTTTGAGCTATTGAAAAAATATTTTAAAAAAGATGCACGTTTTATGTTGGCATATTTAGATTGTAAAGCGTATACGGATTATTTGCAAAATAAGATTGATGCTTTTCAAAATCGCATTGTTGAACTTGAAAGTAGCCCTTTAAGCAAAAAAACAAAAGGGTATATAACAGATGCTAAAGATCAATTGCAAAGTTATGTCAAACGTCAAGAGCAGTTTGAACAGCTACATGTGACAGAAACATTTTTACCGTTGTCGTCCTATTTGTTCATGTGTTATGGGCAAGAGGTTGTTTCGATTTTGGGTGGTTCTTATCGTGAGTATTTGAATTTTGGTGGTTCGACGATGATTAACTGGGACATGATTCGATATGCATATCGTGAAAATAAGGATTATAATTTTTACGGTACTATTGAGGTGGCGGATAGCCAAAATAAAACGGGAAACTTCAATTATAAACGTCAATTTGGTGGCGAGCTGAACGTGTTGATTGGTTCGTTTACTAAAACAATAAATCCATTGATGCACTTGGTTGAGAAAATAAAAAAATAGACGTGCGAAGATGATACATCCCCTCCTTACTGGTTTGTCCAGTAAGGAGGGGATGTATCATCTGTTGTCTTCGTGCTTTATTTTTTAGATGAGTTATTTGTATATTTTCTATTTTTGTTTTCTCCGATTGGCATTAGTATATTACTGGCTATCAATTCAGATAATAATTTTGTTCTGGAAGATTTACGTTCTAATCATTCTTCTATATCCTTTGTTGAAAAACATTTGTTTTCACTTGGGAATTGAATAATACTCTCTGTTTTTCTATCTTTTATCGCCGTTTTTCTCTATGTTTTTCTCTATATTTTGTCATGTTCTTTAAATTTTTTATACAATGTAAAATGAACTTGTTTATGTAAAAAATGCAATGACATCGTGGAGAAGTCATTGCATTTTTTAGTCTGTATTATCAGGGTGTATCGACATATCTCTGCCTAGTATTTTTATAGCAATATCAATACCTGTTTTTGTGGCTGCTGTACCACCTAGTCCGGTTTCTTTTAATTCTCTTGGCATGCGTAGTCCGATAGAACGCATCGCATCAATCGTTTCATCGGCTGGTATTGGGTTGGTAATCCCAGCAAGTGCCATATCGGCAGCGATGAGAGCATTTGTTGCACCAATAGCATTGCGTTTGACGCAAGGAATTTCCACTAGACCTGCAACGGGATCACATACAAGACCTAGTAAGTTACCAAGTGAGATAGAAAAAGCTTCTGAGCATTGTTGTGGTGTGCCACCAGCTGCTTCAACAGCAGCTGCGGCTGCCATAGCGGAGGCACTTCCGACTTCAGCTTGGCATCCACCAACGGCACCGGCAATCATGGCACGGTTAGCAACAACCATACCAAATAGAGCAGACGTGAATAAACAACGAATTTGTTGTTCTTTTGTTAATTTTAGTGTGTCTGCAATGGAAAAAATAACACCGGGTAAAGTACCACTTGCACCTGCTGTAGGTGTGGCACAAACGACACCCATAGCGGCATTGACTTCATTTGTGCCTAAAGCATATTGAACACCGGCTAGAACAGCGTCGCCAGAGAGTGTTTTACCATTTTCTCTATATTTTTTCATTTTAACGGCATCTCCTCCAGTTAAACCTGTTGGAGAAAAAACACCATCTCCAGTTGAGCTTCTCTCTACTGCTTTTTTCATCACATCTAAGTTTTTTTCCATTTTTTCCCATATCACATGTCGGGGTAAATCTGTTGTTTTCATTTCTTGTTGAATCATCAGTTCTGATATGGAGCATTGATGTTGATTAGCAGCATCAATAATCTCTTTAATCGTCATATACATAAAGTTGTAACTCCTATTCTAAAATATAAAAAGTTTCGTGTTCCAAAATGCGATACAATTCTGTTTTTATATGATTGGTAATGAGTTGTCCTAATTCAAATACATATAAAGTATGTGTTTCATTTTGCGTTTCTTTTATATCCAGAATGTCCATTTTTAGTTTTGTAAATGTATCTTTTAAGTGTTGTTTTAATAATGTGTTTTTTGTTAAAAGCACTACAATCGGAATAGGACCATTTGGTTCAATGACAAATGTATCTAATTGTAAATAACGAACTTCTACCATGCCTCCACCGATAGATGTACCAATAAGACGTACAATTTTATTATTATGACGTAGTGTTAAATCTGCTGTGTTAGCATGATTAACAGGACTTGGATGATTATCTTCAATAAATTCAATGTCTATATTTTGTGAAAGAGCAATGTTTACAGCATTAGGAACACGTGCATCGTCCATTTCAAAACCTAAGACACCACTAATAATAGCATAATCTGTTCCATGTCCTTTATGCGTTTGTGCAAAGGACTCATAATATCTGCAAGAAATACTAGTAGGTGTTCCACCAAATAAAGTACGGGCTAAAGCACCGATACGAATAGCGCCTGCTGTATGTGAGCTTGACGGTCCAACCATGATAGGTCCGATAACGTCAAAGCAACTTTTATAATTGATAGCTTTTAATTCATGGTGCTCCATATATTGAGTCCTTTCTTTGTTTAGTGTTTTGCATAAAAAAAGTGAAATCCCTATATAGTATAAAGGAAATTTCACTTTTTATCCATATTATCTTTCAGCTTCAATCAAACCATATTTTCCATCTTTACGACGATATACCACACATAGTTCTTCTGTTTCAATGTCAATGTAAGCAAAGAAGTCATGTCCTAAAAGGTTCATTTGTAATAATGCTTCTTGGCTATCCATTGGTCTAAATGGAATACGTTTGATACGTGCAATTTCTAATTCATCTGTTTCTTCATCTTTAGTAGTTTCTACTGGAGATGTTGTTGGTTCAAAAGAATATCCGTGTTCACGCGATTTCTTTTGAATTTTTGTTTTATATTTGCGAATTTGTCTTTCTAATTTTTCAATGACTAAATCAATACTACCGTATAAGTCACTTGTTGTTTCCTCAGCACGTAAGACAATGTAAGGTAAAGGAATGGTTACTTCAACTTTTGCATTTTTGTCTGGATAAACTTTTAGATTAACATGGGCGACAACATTTGGTACGTGGCTAAAATATTTTTCTAGCTTTCCAATTTTTTTCTCGTTGTATAGGCGTAGTGCCTCTGTTACTTCGATGTTTTCTCCCCGAATATTGAATGTTAACATAATCATCGCTCCTTTATATAACATTTATGAATGTTTATTCATGCTTCTATTATAGCATAAAAATTTAAATTTGTCTGAAAACGTTTAATAAAAAATAAAGATAAATTTTTATGCTATAATTTAAGGATAATTTATTGATAAAGGAGGAAAAATTATGCAATTTTTGGAATTGGATATAGACACATTAAAAGCATATCAAATAAAAAATACATCTCGCTATTTTTTCTCGCAAAGTTATGACTATGCACGTATGGCAGAAAAAAATAAGTTAAAACATCGTATTCTTGCCGTAATAGAAAATGATACATTATTGGCTTATGGTATTTTTTTGTATTTTAGACATAAAAAAATATTTTATCGTGTGACAGCACAATATGGTCCGATAATGGATTATACAAATAAAGAGTTGGTTACTTTTTATTTTAAGCAGATTAAACAATATTTTATGAAACAGTGGCGTGTGGTATCTGTTAGAGTAAATCCATTCTTATCTCAACGTTTTTATGAAGATGTGACGTATATGGGTGATAATCAAGTAGCTACAGATGTGGATGCTATTTTATCTAATTTACAATTTAAAGCATTAAATATGGATATGTTTGATGATTTAACATTGCCAACACAATGTGTTTATACGAAGTCATTAGGTGATATAAATGGAAAAGATTTATTGAAACAATTTCCTCAAAAAACGCGTTATACTATCAATAAAACGATGAAGGAAGGCGTTTTAGTTAGAGAAATAGATATATTTGATACACATGATGCTCATATTTTCAATACAATCAATAAGGAAACGGAATTGAGAAATGGTGTTAAAACAAGAGATATTGCTTATTTTCAAACGATGAAATCTGTTCTGGGTAAGCATGTTCATTTTATGGTGACCTATATAGATTGTCCTGTTTATTTAGAAAATATAGAACAAACGATTGATCAGTTAGAGCGTGAACAATTAGATTTATCTGAAAAACTAGCATTAGGAAAAGTGAATGTTAAGAAAACGGAAAATAAATTGAAAGAACTGAAAGAAAATACGGTTGTTTGGCAAGCAAAACGTGAAAAAACTCTTGAGTTGCAAGCACAAGAGGGGGATATGATTTATTTATCGTGTGCTAGTTTTATTGAATCGGGTCAAGATTTTATTTATTTTTCAAGTGGAAGCATGGATAAGTTTAGTCGTTTTGAAGGTCCGTCTGCGATGATTTATACAATGATGCTATATGCTATTAAGAACAAATTTATGTATTTTAATTTTTATGGGACATCAAAACAATTTTTAGAGATGGATGCAGCTGATTATGGCGTTTTGCAATTTAAGCGTAGTTTTGAAGGAAATATTGAATACTTTATGGATAATTATGAATTAAAACGATTTTAAAAGCTGTGAAAAAATAGAGTAAACCGGTGTTGGTTTACTCTATTTTTATAGATTCCATTTTTTCAATAATCGTCTGAATTGAAGTGCTTGTTTTGGTAAAATACTGTCCATAATATTTAATTTTAATGTAAAGTAAATATAGGTAAGACCACCAAAAATAGCTGTTATAAAGACAATAAATAGGTTTGCCATATTATTGTTTGCTGGTAATAGGATAACCAATATGTTGTAAATGATTAAGGATACAGCGGTCATGGCTAGCGTGGCAAAAATAATATTAGTCGTTTTTTTGATGATGTATGTTGTATCAAATTTTGTTAACTTAAAGAGTTCATCGAATAGATAAATGGTTGCTAAAATGGTTGCTACAACAGAGGATAGACCGGGACCATTTTCTTTAAAGATAGCTGTTAAAATAAGTGTAAAGGTTAATTTTGATAAAAGTAAAATGGATAAACTTTTAATAGCAATCATGTGTTTTCCTGTACTTTGTATGATGCTGACGAACATACTGAAAAATCCAGTAATAATTAAGTTAATGCAAAAGATTTTTAAGACATGTGCACCGTCGATTGAGCCGTAAAAAACAGCATAAATAGCATTAGATACGATGAATAAACCAATGGCACTTGGAATGACTAAAAAGCAAAGTAATTCAATGTCTTTTGTTACGGCTAAAGATAATTGTTTTTTGTCTTTTCTATGGTATAGTGCGGCAATGTTTGGAATAGCACTTGCTGTAATTGCCATAGTGATAGAGCCGACAATATTTGTTAATTTAGCGGCATTAGCACTAAACCAAGCAAATGAATTGGCAATTTCGTCTTTTGTCATTGTTGAAAATTCGTTCATAATGCCGTTGTAGCTGAAGTTATCAATCAGTGCTAATAAAGATGTTCCGGTACTCATGACAACAAAAGGAATAGAATCTTTTAAGACAAGTTTAAAGCTGTCTAAAATAGAAAAAGAAACGGTTTGTTTGCCGAGTTTTATTTTTTCAAAAATATAGTAACGTTCTTTATACAATTCAAACAGTAAAAAGATGAGTGTGACAAATGCTCCAATAAATGCTGCAAATGTTGATTGTGATACAGCCTCAACTAAAGAGCCTTTGGCTATTTTCATAATATAAAAAGTAGCACCTAGCATGTATGACACACGTACGACTTGTTCTAATATTTGAGATAAAGCAGGTGTTGTCATCTGCTGGAATCCTTGGAAAAAGCCTCTTAGTAAACTAATTGGTGGGATAATTAAAATAGCAGGTGCAAGAGAGCGTAGAATGAGTACACTATCATTGACATTACCTGTTGGTACAACGCTTATGGAAGCGATATAATCTGCTAATCCGTAGAATGTTAGGCAAGAAAAAGCTCCTAAACCAATCATGATGAGCATACTATTTTTGAAAAGTGACATACTGGCTTTGTATTCGCCTCTAGCGTTGAGTTGAGAAATTTGTTTTGTAATGGCTAATGGAAAACCTGCCGTTGCAATATCCAAAAATAAAATATAGGGTGCATAGGCAAGTGCATATAGTCCATTGGCAACATTATAGTGTTCTCCAATCCACCTTGACCAAGGGATAATGTATAAAGCACCGATAATTCTTGAAATCAGCAATCCAATAGATAGCCATGCTGTTCCGTGTAACATTTTTTCATTTGTTGATAGATTTTCTACTTTGGAAAATTTATTTTGTTTCGTTTTATTTAACACAATGATTCTCCTTACGAGATAAAATGTAAGTATATTATACATTCTTTTACTCTTAATAACAATTTTTTAAAAAATTGTAGGTGAAATCGCACGCAATAGTTCAAAATAAGTCAATTTTTTGGTATAGTAGGAATAGCGACTTTTAGGAGGTTTGACATGAAAAGAGGATTTGAAGTAATTAGTCAATATAAAGATAAAAATATCAATTTACCAAAACGTGCAACACATAAAGCGGCGGGGTATGACTTTGAATCTGCTGAAACGATTGTTTTACCAAGTATTTGGAAAATCATCTTTAAGTCAGTAGCGATTGATGCTAAGCAGTGGATTTACGATACTTTTTTATCTAAGGAAACACAAGAAGAAAGACAAGAGCGTGAGAAAGCGTTAAAACCAATTTTAGTGCCAACGGGTATTAAGGCGTATATGCAAGAAGATGAGTATTTACAATTAACAAACCGTTCAAGTAATCCATTAAAACATTTTTTAGTATTGCCTAATGGTGTGGGTGTGATTGATGCCGATTATTACAATAATGAAAGTAATGAAGGACATATTTATTTTCAAATGTGGAATTTTGGGTTGACGGATAAAGTGATTGAAAAAGGCGATCGTATTGGACAGGGCATTTTTATCCCGTTTTTAAAAGCGGATAATGATGAAACTGTCGGTGCAAGAACAGGTGGGTTTGGTTCATCTGGTTCTGCTTCACATTAGAGGATTGATATGGCGAAGAAAAAAGAAATAAAATATGTCTGTCAATCGTGTGGTTATGAATCTGCTAAATGGATGGGAAAATGTCCAAATTGTCAGCAGTGGTCAACCTTAGAAGAAGAAACGGTACATGTATCAAATCAAGCTGTGTCAAAGCGTCAAGATTTTTCAGGAAATACAACAAAAGCACTTCCTATTAAAGATATTTTATATACAAAAGAAAATCGTCTATCCACAAGAATAGATGAGTTAGATAGAGTTTTAGGTGGAGGCATTGTATCGGGGTCACTTGTGTTAATTGGAGGGGATCCAGGGATTGGGAAATCGACGTTGTTATTACAAGTATCTGCTCAATTACATGCATTAAAACAGCGTGTTTTATATGTGTCTGGAGAAGAAAGTGCCAGTCAAATTAAAATGCGAGCGGAGCGTTTAGGCATTAAAGACGGAGAGTTTTATATTTATCCAGAAACCGATATGACAAGTGTTTTACAAGCCATTGAAACGATAAAACCTCAGTATGTCATTATCGATTCCATTCAAACAATGGTACATGAGCAAGCGTCCTCAGGTGTAGCGGGCAGTGTTTCTCAAATAAGAGAGAATACGGCTACGTTGATGCATACGGCTAAAGCGAATAATATTGCTATTTTCATTGTTGGGCATGTGACAAAAGAAGGGACAATAGCCGGGCCTAGAATGTTAGAACATATGGTTGATACAGTATTATATTTTGAGGGAGAAAAACATCAAAGTTTTCGTATGTTAAGAGCGGTGAAGAACCGTTTTGGTTCAACGAATGAAATAGGTGTTTTTGAGATGAGTCAACATGGTTTGAAGCAAATTAAAAATCCATCTGAATTTTTCCTTGAAGAACGTATCAAAGGTGCTAATGGTTCAGCTGTTGTGGTTTCGGTTGAGGGAACACGTCCTATATTAGTTGAAGTTCAATGTTTAATTACGCCAACAGCATTTGGGAATGCAAGACGTACAGCAAGTGGGTTAGATTATAATCGTGTGGCTTTAATTATGGCTGTTTTAGAAAAAAGAGCTGGTATGCTTTTACAAATGCAAGATGCTTATTTTAAAGTGGCAGGTGGTGTTAAATTAGACGAACCGGCTATTGATTTAGCGATTGCTGTGAGTTTGGCATCTAGCTATTGGGAGAAGGAAACTGCTTTAACTGATGCTTTTGTTGGTGAAATTGGTTTAACTGGGGAAATAAGACGTGTTAGTCAAATTACGGATCGCATTAAAGAAGCGAGTAAGTTAGGATTTAAACGTATTTTTATTCCAAAAAATAATTTGGTAGGTTTACCAGAGTATAAAAATATTGAAGTGATAGGCATTGCTACTATAAAAGAAGCATTACATATTATTTTTAAATAGAGGTTGAGTATGAAAAAAAATATTGGAAAATATATTATACATTTTATTTTCACCCTCGTTGGTAGTAGTGTTGCGTTATTATGGTTACCAACGGTGTGGGAACTATTATCCATGAAGCATGGCTTATTCGAAAAAGATATTACAAATATTGTAATTGGTGGTATTTTTGGTTTATTATGTTCATTTCTCTTATCGAATAAGATTATTGCTATATTAGAGTCAGTTGAAAAATTTTTAGATAATAAATCACCATTGTATTTATTATTCGGAAGTATAGGTGCTATTGTTGGATTGGTGATTGGTACCTTATTGAGTATTATTTTTAATTATATTCAAATACCCGGTGTTTCGGATATTTTACCAGTTGTCTTAATCGTATCTTTTGGCTATTTAGGATTCCGTGTTGGAACAAGACGTCCAGATAATTGGAAAAAAGTTGCGCAGCAATTAAAACCTCAACAAGTTGAAACTGAAATTTTACAAAGACGAGAGGGCGATACATTTTATCGACATAAAGTATTGGATACGAGCGTGATTATAGATGGTCGTATTGCCGATATTGTTGATACGGGTTTTTTGGAAGGAACTTTAGTTGTACCATTATTTGTTGTTCATGAGTTGCAATATATTGCAGATTCGGCAGATTCATTAAAAAGAGCAAAAGGTCGACGTGGGTTAGATATTTTGAATAGATTGCAAAAATCAGAAAGTATCACTGTTGATATTTACGAGGGAGATTTTGAAGATATTCCAGAAGTAGATAGCAAACTTGTGAAATTAGCCAAAGTTTTAGAAGGTACGGTCTTAACGAATGACTATAATTTGAACAAAGTTTGTGAATTTCAAAATGTAAAAGTGTTAAATGTCAATGAATTAGCCAATGCAATTAAACCGGTTGTCTTGCCTGGAGAAGAGATGACGGTATTAATTGTCAAAGACGGAAGTGAGCGTCAGCAAGGCATTGCGTACATGGAAGACGGTACGATGATTGTTGTTGAAGATGGAAAACATTATATGAATGAGCAGCTAGATGTTGTCGTAACGAGTGCGTTGCAAACGGCAGCGGGACGCATGGTTTTTGCAAAACCAATTCATTCACAAAGAAAAATAAAAGAACATCATAAAGGATAGAAAGAAGGATACACATGTCTAAAAAAATGAGATTACGCTATGCACCAAGTCCAACAGGAAATCTACATATTGGGAATGCTCGAACAGCATTATTCAATTATTTATTTGCTAGACATCATGGTGGTGAATTTATTATTCGTATTGAAGATACGGATAAAAAACGTAATATAGAGCACGGAGAAAAAAGTCAGTTAGAAAACTTAGATTGGTTAGGTATTACATGGGACGAAGGTCCGGATAAACCAAATGAAAAATATGCTCCATATCGTCAATCAGAAAGAGAGCATATTTACAACCCACTGATTGAACAATTATTAAAAGAAGATAAAGCTTACAAATGCTATTGTACAGAAGAAGAATTAGAGGCTGAAAGAGAAAGACAACAGGCACGTGGAGAAATGCCACATTATAATGGTGCCCATGCGCATTTAACAGAGGAAGAAAGACAAGCCTTTGAGGCAGAAGGACGTACACCTGTTATTCGTTTCCGTGTACCAGAAAATCAAGTATTTGCGTTTAATGATCTTGTAAAAGGTGATATTTCGTTTGAATCAAAAAGTATTGGTGGAGATTTCGTTATTTTAAAACGTGACGGTATGCCAACGTATAATTTTGCGGTAGTTGTGGACGATCATTTTATGGATATTACACATGTGTTGCGTGGAGATGAACATATTGCGAATACACCGAAGCAGTTGATGATTTATGATGCATTTGGTTGGGAAAGACCTCAATTTGGACATATGACATTGATTATGAATAGTCAAACGGGTAAAAAATTATCTAAACGTGATGAGTCAGTATTACAATTTATTGAACAATACAAAAACTTGGGGTATCTACCTGAAGCGATGTTTAACTTTATTGCATTATTAGGTTGGTCACCAGTGGGTGAAGAGGAAATCTTTGATCAAGAAGATATTATTAAATTATTTGATGAAAAACGTTTGAGTAAATCGCCAGCGGCATTTGATGCGAAAAAATTAGAGTGGGTCAACAATGTTTATATGAAAAAACAATCTTTACACCGTGTTGTTGAATTGGCAATGCCTCATTTAATTGAAGCAGGATATGTGAAAGAACCGGTGTCTGAATTAGAACTTGTTCATGTAGCAAAAATTGTAAAATTATTCCATGAGCAAATTAGTTATGGTGCGGAAATTGTTGATTTAGTGAAATTTTTCTTCGAAGATGAATTACATTTATCAGATGAAGCAAAAGAAGTGTTAGAAGCAGAAACAGCCAAAACAGTTATCGAAGCGTTCAAAGAACGATTGGAAGTATTGGTGCCATTCCATGAAGCAGAAATTTCTGCAGCAATTAAGAGTGTGCAAAAAGAAACAGGCATTAAAGGTAAAAACTTATTTATGCCAATTCGTGTGTCTGTCAGTGGACAAACACATGGTCCAGAGTTAGGAAAAGCTATTGAAGCATTAGGTAAAGAAAAATGTTTGGAGCATATCAATAGTATTTTATAGTATTTTATCGTGTTGGAATTTTTATTCCAACACGATTTATTCATAAGGAGAGGGAAATGTTAAGAAGATTTTACCGTTATTATAGACCTTATAAAAAATTATTTTTTTTAGATTTTGGGTGTGCTGTTTTGGCAGCTATTTTAGAATTGTTATTTCCTATTGTTGTGAAGTATGTTATTGATACGATTGTGCCTCAAAATCATTTTTCAACTGTTTTATTTGTATCAATCGGATTATTAGGTTTTTATTTGTTGAATACTTATTTAAAATATATTGTGGTTTATTTTGGTCATTTACTTGGTGTGTATATTGAAAACGATATGCGCTATGAATTATTTGAACATATTGAAAAACAATCTTTTCGTTATTTTGATGAAACGAAAACAGGTACATTGATGAGTCGATTGACAAGTGATTTATTTGAAATTAGTGAATTGGCACATCATGGTCCAGAAGATTTATTTGTGACGTGCATGACTTTTGTTGGTGGTTTTGTGTTGATGTATCAAATTCATCCGACTTTAGCGATTTTAACGAGTATTTTAGTGCCTTTAATGGCTGTTGCGGTAGCTATTTTTAGTCGTAAAATGAAAAAAATCAATACACGTATTTATGAAAATTTAGCAGAGTTTAATGTTGGGTTAGAAAATACAATTAGTGGTATTCGTGTTGTTAAGGCATTTTCAAATGAAGCGTATGAAAAAGAAAAATTTAAACGATTGATTATCATTTATAAAAAAGCAAAAAGACAGTTTTATAAAACAATGGGAAATGTGTCGTCGTTTAATTATTTGCTAATTCGTTTAGTGAATTTGTTTGCATTGCTTTTTGGGGCGTATTTTACAATTCATGATAACTTATCGCCGGGTGTTTTTACAGGTTTTATTTTATTGACAAATGTTTTTGTTAGGCCGATTGAGCTTATCAATATTATGATTGAAATGTATCCTAAGGGATTAGCAGGATTTCAACGATTTACCGAAGAACTTGCTAGAGAACCTGAAATTGTTGATAGTCCAAATGCGATTGATATTGAAACATTAAAAGGCGATATTGTCTATGATCATGTTTCTTTTCAATATAATGATGAGAATGTTGTGTTAAAGGACATTCATTTATCTATTCGTGAAGGAGAAAAAGTGGCTCTTGTTGGACCGAGTGGTGTAGGAAAATCAACGTTGTGTCATTTATTACCACGGTTTTATGAGGCAAGTAGTGGGGATATTCTTGTTAATGGAATCTCTATTAAGGATATGACACAACATTCGTTAAGAAAACGCATTGGTATTGTACAACAGGATATTTTTCTGTTTGGTGGCACGATTAAAGAAAATATTTTATATGGTAAATTAGATGCTACTGATGAAGAAGTGTGGGAGGCAGTGAAACGAGCACATTTATTAGATGTGATTGAAAAAATGCCAAATGGTATTGATACCGAAATTGGTGAAAGAGGCGTTCGCTTATCTGGTGGGCAGAAACAACGTTTATCTATTGCCCGTATTTTTTTAAAAAATCCAGATGTGCTTATTTTAGACGAGGCGACAAGTGCTTTGGATAGTCATACGGAAAAAGTTATTCAAGAATCTTTTGATGAATTAGCACAAGGAAGAACAACATTGATTATTGCGCATAGATTAGCAACGATTCAACATGCGGATAGAATTATCTTTATGACTGAAAATGGTATTCAAGAACAGGGTAGCCATGAGGAATTGATGCATCAAAAAGGGTTGTATTATCAGTTATATCAAACGCAGTTTAGATAGTTATCCACAGAAAATGTGGATAAAAATGTGAATATGTGGATAAGTTAGGTGGATAACTATGGGAAAAGTATACAGAGAATCTTTTGAAATAAAAAATTATGAAGTAGATAGATATGGAAAATTAAGTATTTCTATGCTTATTCGACTTCTTTTACATGTGTCGGGGAAACAAACAAATCTGTTATATGATAATCAAAATGTTTTAAAAGAAAAACATTTATCGTGGTTTATTTTACAACATGATTTATCTATTAAACGATTGCCCAACGCACACGATGTGATAGATATTGAAACGGAGCCAGTCGGATATAATCAATTTTTTACGTATAGAATGTTTAAAGTATACCATGAAGGTGAATTGATTATTCAGACGATGATACGTTTTGCCATGGTGGATTTGTTACAAAGAAAAATGGTGCGTATTGTTGAGGAGTTATTGGAACCTTATGGTTCGGAAAAAATAGAGAAAAATATTCAAATGACAAAATTAGCATTTAAATCACTTTCTGAGCCTTATACGGTAACGCCGTGTTTCCCACGGTATGTAGATATTGATGAAAATCAGCATATTAACAATGCTGTATATATGGATTTTGTGATGACATCTATTCAACCGGAGTTTTTAATGCATCATCAGCCAAAACAGATTAGTATTGTCTATGATAAAGAAATGACAGAAACAGATGTGCATGTATGTTACACACAAATAGACGGTGATGTGACACGTCATTGTATTGGTGATATTTGCCGTTTGCAAATGATGTGGGAGAAAATAGAATTATAATTTTTTTACAATGATATTGGTGGTGAATGGCGTTAGACATTCACCACCTTTTTAATATAGTGTTGTATTTTTATTTGTTTACATAAAAATAATTATTTATCAACCTTCAGATGTTTTATTTTAAATCCGGTTTTTTTATTTGGAGATATAAAAATTGTTTGTTTTTTAGTTGTAAATATTCTTGAAAATCATTTTTTAAATCAGTATAATATAAAATATCCGAACATTAAAAAATGATGTGTTAGGTAAAATATTATTGGAGGGGTATTATGAGTGTAAAAAAATGGATGAAAGGCTTATTTGTCTGTGGAATTGTTTGTGGTTTATCAACAACAGCGTATGCGGCAGAGGTGCCTATTCAATTATTAGGTGTCAATGATTTTCACGGAGCGTTAACATTGGGCGGTACAGCCTATATGCCTGAGGGGAAAATATCAAATACGGGTGGTGCAGCAAAATTAGCAACAGCATTGGATAATGCGAGAGATTCATTTTTAGCGAATGCACAAAATGGGCAAAGTATTCGTGTGCAAGCTGGTGATATGGTTGGTGCTAGTCCTGCTAATTCTGCTTTGTTACAAGATGAACCAACTGTTCGTATTTTTAATCGTATGAAATTTGAATTTGGAACACTTGGTAATCATGAGTTTGATGAAGGTTTAGAAGAGTTTAATCGCATTTTAACCGGTCAAGCACCTGAGCCAAATAAATTTTATTCGATTGTGGATAATTATCCGCATGAGGCATCTAATATGACATTAGTCATTGGGAATGTGGTTGATAAAAGTGGAGCTATTCCATTTAACTGGAAACCTTATGCGATTAAAGAAATAGAAGTTAACAATGAAAAAGTAAAAATTGGATTTATTGGTGTTGTCACAACAGAAATTCCAAATTTAGTTTTGAAAAAGAATTATGAAAATTATACGTATTTAGATGAAGCTGAAACGATTGTAAAATATGCAAGAGAGCTTCGTGAAAATGGTGTCAATGCGATTGTTGTATTAGCGCATGTCCCTTCTACAAGTAAAGATGATGTGGCTCAATTTTGGGCAGCAGATATGATTAAAAAAGTGAATGCACTAGATCCGGATAATAGTGTCGATGTTGTGTTTGCTGGACATAATCATGTGTATACAAGTGGTGTAGCTGAACATACACGTATTGTACAGGCTTTATCTCAAGGTAAAGCATACGCAGATGTTCAAGGTGTATATGACACAACAACAGGTGACTTTAAATCTGTTCCAACAGGAAAAGTGACGGCTGTAACGAGTGATTTACCAGAAAACAATGAAGTTAAAGCTCTTGTTGATGAAGCAACAGCATTAGCTAAGCAAGTAACAGATTCTAAAATTGGTACGGCAGAAACAAATCAGCCGATTACTAGAGAGTTATCATCTACAAAAGAATCAGCTGTGGGTAATCTTGTGACTGATGCACAAAGAGCGATTGCTAAATTATCTGGCTATGCTGTTGATTTTGCGATGACAAATAATGGTGGTATTCGTGCAGATTTGGCTGTACAAGAAGACGGTAGTATTACGTGGGGTGCTGCTCAAGCCGTACAACCATTTGGTAATATTTTGCAAGTGGTGTCTTTAACGGGTCAACAAATTGTTGATGCATTAAATCAACAATATGATGAAGAAGAACGCTATTTCTTACAAGTTTCTGGTTTGAGATATGAGTATACTGATGCGGATGATAATGCAGAGGGTATCAAGTATAAAGTACATAAAGTTTATACAGAAGATGGGCAACCATTAGATTTAACAAAAACATATAAAGTTGTCATAAATGACTTTTTATATGGTGGTGGAGATGGATTTAGTGTTTTCCCTAAAGCAACATTATTAGGTGCTATTGATCCAGATACAGAAGTTTTTGTTCAATATATTAAAAACTTAGAAGCTAAAGGTGAAAAAGTATCTTCATTCGCTGAAGGTAGAAAGGTTTACAAATCAAAAGAAGATATAGAAAAAGCACGTGTACATGAAACGGGAGCACCAGCTTTTGCCGAAGAAAAACCAATTTTCCGTTTTCCTTTTATAAGAGTACCGTCTACGACTACAACAGTAGCTGTTTCAGAAAAATCAGATGCTAAAACAAAAGAAGTATTATTACCAAAAACAGGTGAACATCAGTCGTTTGTTATTTTATTTGTTGGTACTATTTTTATGGGAGCAAGTTTAAGAATATTAAATAAAAATAAAAAAAGTGTTGACAGATGATTAAGTTTCTTGTATAGTCAACGTATCGAAACACAATGAAGTAGAAAGTAAATCAAAAAATTGTTTTAGAGAGCTTACGTGTGGTGAAAGTAAGTACAAGTATTTGTTTGAAAATGGCTACTGAGTGGGTTACCCGAATGATTAAGGTAACACGGATGCACCCGTTACAGTGACACAGTATAAATATACGTGTGTATATCGTACTGGGTGAGGCTTATATAGTGATATATAAGCGAATAAAGGTGGTAACACGAGATTATAATGATATAACGCTCGTCCTTTTACTAGCAAGACTAGTAAAAGGACGAGTTTTTTGTTTTGAAAGGAGATTGACATGATTGTTTTAAAGGATGTAGGGGTAACGTTTCATCAAGGAAGTAAAGAGATTGTTGCCGTGGATAATGTGAATTTAACGATTGAAGACGGTGATATTTACGGCATTATTGGATATAGTGGTGCTGGTAAGAGTACATTGGTTCGTACAATCAATTTGTTGCAAAAATTAACAACCGGAAAGGTAACGGTATCCGGTGTCGATTTAACGGAGCTAAGTCCTAGTGGATTGCGTGAGGCACGTAAAAAAATAGGAATGATTTTTCAACATTTTAATTTAATGAATAATCTTTCTGTATTTGATAATGTGGCATTTCCACTGAAAAAATCGAATTTATCCAAAACAGAAATTAAAGAAAAAGTAGATGGATTATTACAATTAGTTGGGCTTTTAGATAAGTCGGCATCTTATCCACGTCAGTTATCTGGTGGACAAAAGCAAAGGGTTGCCATTGCTAGAGCATTGGCGAATGATCCGGATGTGTTGTTGTGTGATGAGGCAACGAGTGCGCTAGACCCAAAAACGACGTATTCTATTTTGGAATTATTAAAAGAAGTGAATCAAAAATTGGGTATAACGATTGTGATTATCACACATGAGATGCAGGTGGTAAAAGAGATTTGTAATAAAGTTGCCATTATGGAAAATGGGCGTGTCATTGAAAAAGGAACGGTTTTAGATATTTTTACAAATCCGAAGAATGATTTGACGAAAGATTTTATTGATACGGCGACACATATCAATAAAGGTATTGAAACGGTACTAAGTCATCAACATTTATTAAATTTAAATAACGGAGATGTGTTAGTGAAGATTTCATTTGTTGGGACATCGACAGGAGAGCCTTTGATTACGAAGTTATCGACACATTATCAAGTTTCAGCGAATATTTTATTTGGGAATGTGGAAGTGGTTCAAGAAACAGCGGTTGGAACATTACTTGTTGCGCTGTCTGGGTTGCATGAAAATGTAACGAATGCAATAGAGTATATTCAAGAGAGTGGTGCAAAAGCTGATATTTTACAAGATTTAAGAAAAGGAGGGCAAGCATAATGGATTTAAGACCAGTATTTCCAAATATTGATGAGCGTGTGTTTCAGGAGATTATTAAAAGTACGAGTGAAACGATTTTAATGACGTTAATTTCAGGAGGTATTGCTTTTGTTTTAGGGATTGCGTTGGGTGTTTCTCTTGTTGTGACAAGACGTCAAGGTATTTTAGAAAATAAAACTTTGTATTATCTTTTGGATAAATTAGTCAATGTATTTCGTTCGATTCCGTTTTTAATTTTATCCATGTTAATTATTCCATTTACACGATTATTGGTTGGTACAAGTATCGGTATTGCGGGTGCGATTGTTCCATTAACAGTAGCAACCATTCCGTTTTTTGCACGACAAGTTGAGTTGGCTTTATTAGAAGTTGATTATGGTGTGATTGAGGCGTCTGTTGCCATGGGATGTACACCTGTTGATATTATTTTTAGAGTTTATTTAAAAGAAGGTCTACCTAGTTTAATTCGAGCTTCTTCATTAACGATTATTAGTTTAATCGGATTAACAACGATGGCAGGTGCTTTTGGAGCGGGTGGTTTAGGAAACCTAGCAATTTCAAGAGGATACAATCGTTTCCAAGGAGATGTGATGATTGTTGCCACACTCATTATTTTAATCATTGTATTTATTAGTCAAGCAATTGGATCGTTTTTAGAAAGACGAGCAACAAAATAAAAAATATAAGGGAGGATATGAATATGTCATTGAAAAAATTAGCGATTAGTACATTAGCTCTTTTTACATTAGGAGCTTGTGGTACGGGAACAAATAGTGTAACACAATCTTCAGAAAAATCCGAAGCAAATTCTCAACCAAAAGTGGTTAAAGTTGGGCTATACGGCGAAAAAAATGAAGATTGGGATTATTTGAAAAAAGAATTGAAAGAAAAAGAAAATATTGAGTTGGAATTGGTGAAATTTACAGATTATGTGACACCAAATACAGCTTTGGAAGAAGGTAGTGTTGATATCAACGCTTTCCAAACGGTTGGTTATTTAGAAACATTTAATAAAGAACATAAAACACATATTGTACCGATCGGTTGGACACTATTACAACCACTTGGTATTTATTCAAATAAAATCAAAAATGTATCTGAATTAAAAGAAAATGATACGGTAATTATTCCAGATGGGGCTTCAAATGGAGGACGTGCATTGCTTTTACTTCAAGAAGCAGGTTTAATTAAAGTTGACGCATCAAAAGGTGTATTGCCAGCTATTTCAGATATTACTGAAAATAAATTGAATTTAAATATTAAAGAGGTAACGGCAGCACAAACGATTCGTTCATTAGATGATGCAGCGGTAGCTATTGCTAATGGAGATGTAGCGATTGATGCAGGCAAATCACCAAAACAAGATGCTATTTTCTTGGAAAAAGTAACGGAGAAATCAAAACCGTATTATAATTTTATTGCGGCACATGAGAAAAATAAAGATGATGCTGTGTTAAAAACTATTGTGAAATATTATCAAACAGATGCGGTTGCAAAAGTTTTAGAAGAATCTACAAAGGGTGCAAGTATTCCTATTTGGAATGAAGCAAAATAATATATAAATAGATAAAGAAGAGGAGAATTTTATTATGAAATTAAAAAATATTTTTGTAGCAGGTTTAGCATTGATTACATTAGCAGCGTGTGGGGCAGCAACGACAACGAAAGAAGATTCAAAAACAGCAGAAGCGCCTAAAAAGGTTGTTGTTGGTGTAAATGGTACAAAGCATGAACAATGGGATTATTTACAAAAAGAATTAAAAGAGAAAGAAAATATTGAATTAGAAATTAAAGAGTTTGAAGACTATGTGACGCCAAATACAGCTGTTGAAGATGGTAGTGTAGATTTAAATGCTTTCCAAACGATTATTTATTTAGAAAAATTTAATAAAGAAAAAGGAACGCATGTGAAACCAATTGCGTACACAGTGATTGCACCAATGGGTGTATATTCTAAAAAATTATCTGCATTATCAGAATTAAAAGACGGAGATAAAGTCGCTATTCCAAATGATACATCAAATAATTCTCGTGCTTTACGTTTATTACACGCAGCTGGTGTAATTAAATTAGATGATGTGAAAAATACATTGGTGACAAAAGATAATATTGTTGAAAATCCTAAAAATATTGATATTATAGAATTACCAGCAGGTCAAACATATCGCGCTTTAGATGAAGTGGCAATTTCTGTTATCAATTCAGGCTATGCGGTTGAAGCAGGTTTAGATCCAAAAACAGAAGCAAAATTTTTAGAAGAAGTAACAGATTCTTCTCAACCATACTACAATGTTATTGCTGTTAAAGAAGGTCGTGAAAATGAGGAGATTTTCAAAACGATTATTAAATACTATCAAACAAAAGAAACAGCTAAAATCATTGAAGAATCTACAAAAGGTGCAAGTATTCCAGTTTGGGAAAAAGCAACATTAAAATAATGACAGACAAGGTAGCTGAGATGTCATCTCGGCTCTTTGTGTTTTAGAAAGAAGGCGTAAATATGACATTACAGCAACGTGTAGAGGCGTTAGAACCGTATTTAATTGAGTTAAGACGACATTTTCATCAGTACCCAGAACCAAGTTTGAAAGAATATGAAACGAGTAAATTTATTCAAGAGGTATTAGATAAGCATGATATTCCTTATGAAACAGTCGATGAAACAGGTGTTTTGGCGATTGTGAAAGGGGAAAAAGGAAATGGAAAAACGATTTTATTACGTGCAGATATTGATGCTTTAGAAATTGAAGAAAAAACGGGTGCGGTGTATGCTTCCAAGCGTGAGGGATTAAGCCATGCTTGTGGGCATGATGCGCATACGGCAATGGGACTAGGAACAGCCATTGTGTTGAATGAGTTAAAACAGACTTTTTCAGGAACTGTTAAAGTTGCCTTTCAACCTGCTGAAGAAATTGGAGCGGGTGCGAAACAATTTATCAAACATGGGAAAGTTGCTGATGTTGAGGAGGCCTTTGCAATCCATGTCAACTCTGGATTACCTGTGGGACAATTAAATGTTCGAGGCGGTGCTGTTAATGCTTCGTGTGATATTTTTAAAATTCGTATTACGGGGCGTAGTTCACATGTTGGGTTACCACAGCTAGGCCGAGATGCTCTTGTAACAGGAAGTGAAGTGGTTGTGGCATTACAAACAATTGTGGCACGTGAGGTAGCTCCAACAGATAATGCTGTTGTTGGTATTGGTAAATTCCATTCAGGTTCAAGATATAATATTGTTGCAAATGAGGCAATATTAGAGGGGACTATTCGTGCTTTTAGTCATGAAACAAGAGCTTACTTACAAGAAGCGGTGACACGTATTGTTAAAGGGATTGCAACAACACATCGTTGTGATGTGGAAATTGATTGGTATGATGCGGCAGCACCTGTTATTAATGATGAGAAAATGGCGCAATGTGCAGCAGAAGTTGGTCAACGTGTTGAGGGTATCGAACGTGTAGTAGTTGATTATGGAAAAAGTATGGGTGCCGATGATTTTGCGGACTATTTGGTACATGTACCGGGAGTATATGCGTTACTAGGTTCTCAAAGTGATGAACGTACGGCATACGGACATCATCATGAAAAATTTGATATTGATGAGCGTGTGTTACGTTTAGGCGTGTTGTATGAAGTTTCGTATTTATTAGATAGATTATCATAGTTGTATAGACTTTAATGGATATAGCTAAATGAAGTGGTGAATGGGTAGCTTAAAAGCTCTGTTCACCCTCTTTTTTATTGCGAATATATTCATTTTCATAAAGTTTTAGGATGTGTGGTATACTATCAATGAATATATTCGTCATAAAAGGAGAATCAATGGAAAATTTTGAACATTTGAATGGGCTGACGTTGGCATATATAGGAGATGCTGTCTATGAAGTATTTATTAGAGATTATTTATTAACTACAGGATTAACAAAGCCAAATCATTTACATAGAGCTGCAACGCGATATGTATCAGCTAAGGCACAAGCGTTTTTGATGATGCGCATGTTATCAATAGAGGCATTTTTAACAGAAAAAGAAATAGATATTTATAAGCGAGGACGAAATACGAAAAGTCATACGAGTGCTAAAAATACGGATATTATGACGTATCGTATTGCTACGGGTTTTGAGGCGGTCATGGGTTATTTACATATTTGTAAAGAAGAAGAGCGTTTAAATACCCTTTTAAATTGGTGTGTAAGAACAATAGGAGAAGAAGATGAAAAAGCAACCGTTAAATAGACGAAAAGAGCGTTATAATGACAAAAAACACGTTCAAACAATAAAAAAACCGAATGAACAGCATGTGATGCCGGATTTAGACGATTTTGTTATGGGTCGCATACCAATTATTGAGTTGTTAAAAGGAAATCGTGATGTGAATCGTTTGTTTATTCAAGAAACATTGTCTGGTGATAAAATTTCTGACATAATATCTTTAGCAAAACAAAAAGGGATACAGATACAAACGGTGCCTAAAACGAAATTAGATACTATATCTCAAGGTGGTGTGCATCAAGGCGTTATCGCAGCCGTTGCAGCGTATGATTATGCCACATTAGAGGATTTGTTTAAGAAAGCAGAAGACAAACAAGAAGATCCTTTTTTTCTTATTTTAGATGGCATAGAAGATCCGCATAATTTAGGGTCGATTATGAGAACAGCAGATGCGGTAGGTGTTCATGGCATTATTATTCCAAAACGTCGAGCAGTCGGTTTAACATCTACAGTGGCGAAAACATCTACGGGTGCTATTGAGCATGTACCAGTTGTGCGTGTAACGAATTTACATCAAACGATTGAACATCTGAAACAACGTGGGGTTTGGATTTTTGCAACAGATATGAGCGGCCAGTCTTATACGTCGTGGCAAGTAAAAGGTGCGTTAGCGTTGGTTATTGGAAATGAGGGAAAAGGTGTGTCACGCTTAGTGAAAGAAAGTGCAGATGCATTATTAACCATTCCAATGGTAGGGCATGTTCAAAGTTTAAATGCGAGTGTGGCTACGGGTATTTTATTGTATGAAGTATTTAGAGGTAGACGTTTATCATAATTCCTTGATAGGAAGGGGTATGTTTATTGGATAGTCATGAGTTAATCGACGATACAGTATTTATTCATCGGTTTTTATTGGGTGAAGAACAATCTTTTAATGTGTTGGTAAAAAAATATAAGCCGCTGATGAACAAAATGGCGAATAAATATTATTTACCGAATATGGAAAAAGAAGATTTTATACAAGAATGTTGTGTTGTAATGTATGATGCAATTCTGAAGTATGATTTACAAAAAAATGTTAAGTTTAGTACATTTTACCGTTTTTTATTAAATAATCATTTTAAGCAGTTATTAAGATACCATTATGCATCAAAGAGATTGGGAGATTTTTTAATGGTGAATCAAGATGATGCCTTTTATGAGAATTATACGGGCATTCGGTATAATCAAGCACTTAATCCGATTGATGTACTAGTTGTTCGAGAAACTTTTGACGAAGCGTATGAAACATTATCCAATCAAGAAAAGAAAGTTTTTTATTATAGTCAAAAATATCCATATAAATGTGAAAAAAAGTGGATGAACAGTTTATATCGCTCTAAATATAAGATAAGGCGATATATCAAATCAAAATAATAATATTTAGTGTGAGCAATAAATGCTCCCGTAGGTGAAAATCGTGTTGGTCAATAAAAATACTGGCACGATTATTCATTTATTCACGTATGATAAAGAAAAATGTGGACAATTTTGTTAATTTGTGGAAAACAAACTTGTGAAACATAGTCAAAAAGTGTGTTTTTATCTTGTGGAACAAAGTTATCCACAAAAATCAGTGGATAAGTGGATATAAATTGTGGATAAATAAAAGATAACTGTGTAAACATGCACCTAAACATAAAAAGGGAACAAAAGCGATAGATTGTTTGAAACGATGTTTAATACACATATACAAAAGTGCGAAAATACTGGCGTATAATAGGATGTACATGGTTGAGAGCATGCCGATGTTTAAATATGTTATGAGCAATAGTTTGACATCTGCACCACCTATTTTATTTGGGAGATGTTTATCAATGATGACATATAAAAAGAGCATCAATATACTGATATAAAAGCGATGATGTGGAATGGCACAATATAATAGAGTTACAATAAAATAGAGGCCTTGCCATATGTTTGGTACGATTTGATATTCTAAATCAATTTGTGCAAAAATAAAAAAGGCGATAAGAATGAGTGTGTAAGATGTGTTACAATGTGGTAAAAAGAGCGCCAGTAATCCGCCTAAACATTCCATACATGGATAGTAGAATGGAATACGTTTTTTGCAAAAGGTACATTTTCCAGTTGTGAGGATGTACGATAAAATGGGGATAAGGTGATACCAATAAAGTTGTTGATGACAATGGTGACACATAGATCGGTGAGATGTTTGTGTTTGTTGAGCATAGCGATAAGCGATGGCTTGTGTAAAAGATGCAAAAATAGTACCAATAATAAATAACATAATGCCTCCAAAATGATTTATGTATTGATACTATATGCAAATTATTTTAATGTTTGTAAAAGTTTTTTAGCGATTTCTTGATTGACGACTTTTTCTTGTTTTAGTTTTTCAACTAAAAGAGGGATTTCGTCTTGTGTCGCCCCGACGGATAAGGCTAGCGATTTTAGTTGTAATGCCATGTGTCCGTGCTGAATACCTTCACTAACGAGAGCACGTAAAGCGGCTAAGTTTTGTGCTAAACCGATGCTTGCGATTAAAGTTGCTAATTCTTTTGCGTTTGTGGTTTGAGAAATATGTTGAGATAGCACAGCGCTCGGATGAATGTTAATCGAGCCACCAACATATCCGACTGGTAAAGGAATGGTAATCGTTCCTTTTAAGTCACCATTATCTGCTTTTTCCCAAACGGTTAAAGGCTGATAAGTTCCGGTATGTGTTGCAAAAGCGTGTGCGCCTGCTTCAATGGCACGTGTATCGTTTCCCGTTGCTAACACAACCGCAGAAATGCCATTCATAATGCCTTTGTTATGCGTCGTTGCACGATAAATATCTGCTGTTGCTAACTGATAGGCTTGAATGATTTTATCACGAACTTGTTCACCTGTTAGATTTGTGTTTAAAGTAGTTAAAAGAGATACGGGTATTTGGCAAGAGATACTCGTTAAAGAATGGTTGGCATAATTTGATAAAATAGACATAATTGCAGATTGGTTCGCCAGTGTTTCAATGGTTGGCTTTATCGCTTCTAGCATTGTGTTTAATATGTTCGCTCCCATCGCTTCTTTGGTATCGACCATTAAGTAAATGATTAAAAAAGTATGCGTCTTGTCTTGGCTTGTTTTGATATCTATAAAGAGATTTTTTGCACCACCGCCTCGTTTAACAATGGATGGATACGATTGATTGGCTAGTGACAAAAGTGTGTCTTTTTGTGCTTCAATATTCATTTTAGCGTGCTCTATATCATCGAGTTGACAAAGGGCAATTTCGCCAATCATATAGCGGTCATTTTTTAGAATGTGAAACCCACCAGCTTTTTTGATGATTTGTGCACCAAAACTAGCCGCAGCAATGACGGAGGGTTCTTCTGTTGCCATAGGCGCTAAATATGTTTTTCCGTCAATGACTATATCGGGGGCTACACCTAGAGGAATGGCGTAAAGACCAATATTATTTTCTGTAATGGTATTTGCTATATCACTGGATAAACTGTTGCTTTGAAATAAAAGTTGTTTATCTTGTTCGGTTAGCGTGGGTAAAGAAGCAAGGATTTCTTGTCTTTGCCGCTGTGTTTTTTTATAAAATTGTTTAAATTGGGTCATATTTAACCTCGTAAAATGATATTTTATAGTTAGTTTATCATAAATATCTAGTAATTCGTAGTGTTATATGCTAGAATGGGTTTGATTGAAATGTGTAGGAGGAAATTATGTATAGTCTTTTATCAGTATTGTTAATTATTTTATCTATTATCATTATTATTGCCGTTGTGATGCAACCAACGAAAACGAATGCAGCAAATTCGTTATCAGGGGGAGCAGAGGAATTGTTCGTTCGTCGTAAAGCACGTGGTTTTGAAGCGTTTATGCAACGTGCAACATTTGTATTATTATCTGTATTCTTTATCATTACATTCATTATGATGTATTTAACATCAAAAGGTTTATAATCATACAGTTTAAACCCGACAAAGACACGTGTCTTTGTCGGGTTTTTTGAGTATATGTAAATAATATGTAAGGGATTAACATTACATTTATATTAAATTTAAAATGATAGCGTATGTAAAAATACAATTATATAGAAAAAAAAGATGAAATTTGCTAGAATGTAAATGTAAAAAATAAGTGATGTGTATTCACACAATAGGAGGAACATGACATGAGTCGTTTAGTAAGTATGACAGAAATGTTAAACAAAGCTAAAGAAGGAAAATATGCTGTTGGTCAATTCAATATCAATAACTTAGAATGGACACAAGCAGTATTAACAGCAGCACAAGAAGCAAATTCACCAATTATTTTAGGTGTGTCTGAAGGTGCTGGTAAATATATGGGTGGTGCTAAAGTTGTATCAGCTATGGTAAATGCTTTGTTAGAAACAATGAATATTACAGTTCCAGTAGCATTACACTTAGATCATGGATCAAGTGTTGACGTATGTAAACAATATATTGATGCAGGTTTCAGCTCAGTAATGTTTGACCATTCTCATTTCCCAATTGATGAAAATATTGAATTAACAAAAGAAGTTGTTGCATACGCACATCCTAGAGGTGCGTCTGTTGAAGCAGAAGTGGGTACTGTTGGTGGTACTGAAGACGGCGTAACAGGCGGTGTTAAATATGCTGATTTAGAAGAATGCAAACGTATGGTATCTGAAGCAAATATTGATGCTTTAGCAGCAGCTTTAGGTTCTGTGCATGGTACGTATGCTGGTGAACCAGTTTTAGGTTTTGATGAAATGGAAGCAATCTCTAATGCAACTGGTGCTCCATTAGTATTACATGGTGGTTCAGGTATTCCAGAATATCAAATCAAAAAAGCGATTGAACGTGGGCATGCTAAAATCAATGTTAACACAGAATTACAACAACAATGGACAGCAGCTGTTCGTGCAAAATTAGATGCAGATAAAGATGTATACGATCCACGTAAAGTTATCAAACCAGGTTTTGATGCTATCGTGAAAGT
The DNA here is from genome assembly GCF_010892355.1 of Granulicatella sp. zg-ZJ. Lineage (NCBI taxonomy): Bacteria > Bacillati > Bacillota > Bacilli > Lactobacillales > Carnobacteriaceae > Granulicatella > Granulicatella sp. zg-ZJ. The sequence continues at coordinate 61,013 of NZ_WNJY01000008.1, forward strand.
AACAAAAGAAACAATGGATATCTTTGGTTCAACAAACAAAGCATAATCAGTATTGATAGACAAAGAGGTAGAAAATGGCTCGTCCATTTTCTACCTCTTTTCATATGTTATTCTAATATTATGTCACCATTTTTAATACTTGCTTTTATTTGTGATTGAATGGAGATGTCTTTGTTGATTGGCAGTGTAAAGGATTGAGTTGCGTTAACCAATACATAGTGTTCTTCATCAGATGTTGCTAAAAAGAATGAATATGGGGATATGGTTACATCGGAGGATGTAATCGTGATAGGCCATATTTTTTGTAAGGTGTTTCTTGTGTTGTTTTTGTTTTACTATCAAAAATATGAAAAACGCCATTTTGTTTTATCCATAAATAAGGTGTTTTCGTTGGTTCAAACGATTCGATATAGTCGATAATTGTGTTTTTATTTTCATCTTTTTATCTTTTTTATTAGTATAGCATAAATTATGTTGGTAGAGGGTAGCTGTAGTAGTAAAAAAATAGTACTCTAACATCTAACATGGTTAGAGCACTACTTATTTTATGTTGATAAAATGTTTATATAAAAGGCTTTTATTTTATTGTTTTTTTGAGTTAGCCTCTTTGACAAGAGGTCTTAATGTTTTGGCAACAATAATGGCCATTATTGCTTTGATTGTGTCACCTATAATAAAAGGTGTTAATGTAACACTTAGTGCGGTTATAAAGGTGTATTTTCCATGTGTGGTTGCTACAAAATATGGGATACCGACTAAATAGATACAAATAGATGCAATCATTGTTGCGACAACTATTAGAAGCATGTTTTTCTTACGGTATGTCAGAAGTGACAAAATGGTTGCACTGACAACAAAACCTAATAGAAAACCAAAGGTGGGTGAAGCAAACGCCGATTTGAACACGCACATGAGCATGATGTTGATGATTTGTGTTAAACATGCTGAGAACGGTTTTAATAGGAGTCCTGTGACGATAATGAAAAAGGTTTGTGTTGTAACTGGAACAGGTCCAATGGGTAGTATAAAATAACTGCTGACGAATGTTAAGACAGCAAATAGGCTGATGAGTGTGATGTCTTTTGGTTTCATAGTGTTCATAGTGTTCTCCTTTAAAAGCGAATAGAGATTTCGCCGAATTGTAATGTGTGAAGTTGTGTGTCGTCTGTTTGGATAATGAGTTGGCCGTTGTCGTCAATGTCAATGGCTTTTGCAGTATAGTGTGTTTGTTGTGTAGGATATACGGTGATGTTTTTTCCTAGAATAAAACAATGCTTTTTATAGTCTTCCAAAAAGGATGTATTTGGGAGTTGTGCCAATAAGGTAAGTATATTGTCTATAATGGCAATGACTAACGCATTGACGTTAATGGGTGTGTCGCTAATGTATCCAAAAATATGTTTTAATTCGTTGGGTAAATCGGTAGGTTTATATAGATTGATGCCAATTCCAATAATGATATGTTCAACTTGTCCTGTTTCAATATTTGTTATGGCTTCTGTGAGGATACCCGTTATTTTTTTTTGGTGGTAAAATAAATCGTTCACCCATTTAATAGAGGGAGTGATGCCGGTAACAGTTTTAATTGCTTTTAAAACAGCAATGGCTGTTAAGGGTGTGACTAAATGTAAATATGTTTGAATATCTTTTGATGGGTAGAGTAAACTCATATATAGTCCAGATTGTTTAGGAGAGTAAAAAGGTCTACCAAATCGGCCTTTTCCCATTGTTTGTTCGTTTGCGATAAATACAGCAAAATCTTTTTTTAGTGTATCGGCATATTGCTTTGCTTGAGAATTGGTTGATGTAATGCTGTCGTAAGTGAACATATCACCTTGTGGGAATGCTGCTTGTATTAAAGTCTGGTTTAATTGTGTTGGTGTGACAGTCAGTTTATAACCTTTGGCATTTGTGTCAATGATATATCCTTCTTGTTTTAATGCTTGAATGGCTTTCCAAATGGTATTACGTGTTACATCGAGTTGATGTGATAATGTCGTCCCAGAAATATAGTCTGTCTGGCACTGTAATATGGATAATACAGAACTTTTTGTACTCAATATTAGCCCTCCTTTTTGGATAGAGTAGCGTATTTATCTTTTTTTGTCAACCTTTATTTAAAAAGGGTGACAGGTAAGAAAGACTACCTTTTTAAGTAAAGTATGCTATAATGATTGTGCGAGTTTACTTGAACTTGTTACATGTTATTTTAACGGGATATTTGATAAGAGATAAATAAAAATTTGGAGTTGTTACTATGGAGAGAATTATTGTTCGAGGTGGTAAATCGTTATCCGGAACAGTAAAAGTAGAGGGTGCTAAAAATGCGGTATTGCCTATTTTAGCCTCTAGTTTATTAGCAGAAACAGGAAAGACAAATTTGGCGAATGTTCCTGTATTATCTGATGTCTATTTAATGAATGATGTTTTAAAAGCGTTAAATGTATCGCTTGTGTTTGATGAAAAAACAAATACGATGGAGATTGATGCAACGGGGGACTTGTTAACGACAGCACCATTTGAATATGTGAGTAAAATGCGTGCTTCGATTGTTGTCATGGGGCCGTTATTGGCACGTAAAGGCTATGCGAAAGTATCCTTACCGGGAGGTTGTGCAATTGGTACACGTCCGATTGATTTGCATTTAAAGGGCTTTGAGGCTTTGGGTGCCACAATCAATGTAGATGCCGGTTTTATTGAAGCAAGCGCTGAAACTTTAAAAGGTGCGCATATTTATTTAGATTTCCCAAGTGTTGGTGCAACGCAAAATATTATGATGGCAGCAACTTTAGCAGATGGGACGACTGTAATTGAAAATGTTGCTAGAGAACCAGAAATTGTTGATTTAGCGAATATTTTAAATAAAATGGGTGCAAAAGTATATGGTGCAGGTACAGATACCATTCGTATTGTTGGGGTGGAACGATTAAAAGGTGCTTCACATTATGTGATTCCAGATAGGATTGAAACAGGTACCTTTATGATGGCGGCAGCCATTACAAAAGGAGATATTTTTATTGAAGATGCCATTGCCGATCATAACAAACCATTGATGTCTAAGTTAACAGAAATGGGTGTTGTTTTTAAAGAGCAAGATAATGGTATTCGTGTCATTGGACCAGACGTATTAAAAGGAACCGATGTAAAAACAATGCCTCATCCGGGCTTTCCAACAGATATGCAAGCTCAAATGACGATTGCGCAGTTATTGTCTAATAAAGGGACAAGCATGACCGAAACCGTTTTTGAAAATCGTTTTATGCACTTTGAAGAATTGCGTCGTATGAATGCCGACTTTAGAATCGAAGGACAAACCGTTTTTATGAATCCGTCACATGACTTGCAAGGAGCAGAAGTAGCAGCATCTGATTTGCGTGCAGCAGCAGCGTTAGTGTTAGCGGGTTTGCGTGCAGAAGGCTTTACACAAGTTGTGGAGTTGGTTTATTTAGATAGAGGTTATTATAAATTCCATGAGAAGTTAAAAGCATTAGGTGCCGATATTGTACGAGTACCAAATGTATTGAGCATGGACGAGATACATCAATTATTTATATCATAAGGAGTGAATCATAGTGAGCAAAGACAATAAAAAATCGTTAAAAACAGTATCTGCAACACAATTAGTATTTTTAGAAAACGATATGTTGCGTATTTTATTTTATTGTATTTTTATGCTTGTCTTAGTAGGCGTGTTTCTTGTGATAGGGTTGATGATTGGCTATTCTATTTTAGGCGATGGCAATGCCTTTGATGTCTTTAATTGGCATACATGGCAACATATATTAGACTTTTTAAAATAATATCGTTATGACAATATATGACAATGAGTGTTGGTGGCTTCCCAAAGGGAGCCACCAACACCAAATAAGCCGACATGTTGATGTCGGCTTATCAGACTGTTGACAATAGCGATAAAAAATCCAACATATTTTTTAAAAATTGAAAAATATGTTGGATTTTGCATTTAAAAATGATAAATAAAGAACTATATTGTAAAAAATGGCTATCTCTCGTGAGTAGGATTGCCATTTTTTTCATGTTTTGGGCAGCACAAGATAACCAAGTGTACTGCTGCATCTTGGCTACTCCTCTATATTGTGCAAACCGATACCCATGATTTTGTTTAGAGTCTGCAAAGCTACGCTCAATCGTTTCTTTCCGTCGTTTATATAGTGCTTTCCCAAACGTAGATAATCGACGTTCACGACATCTATCGTATACATCAGCATCTATCGCTCGACGTAGTATCCGTTTATTACTGTTATCGCTTATACGATACTGCTTATATCCTTGTCTATCAATGTTTCTGTAGGTGTAAATTTCTCCCGTACGTGTATCCGTAAAACAATCTCTAGATGAATCATAGCGAAAAAACTTATGGTCAGGATTGCGATGAAAACGTCTATACCCAATCACAGAAAATATCTTTTTCTCTTCTAAAAATTTTAAAATGTCTTTTTTATAATA
>NZ_WNJY01000009.1:0-61148 GCF_010892355.1 Granulicatella sp. zg-ZJ
TCATATGGGCGAAACAGGAAGCTATTTCTCCTGGTTTACGTAGAGTATTAAGAACTTTCAAAGGGTATTTACCCTATATTAAAAACACCTTTATCTACCATCATTTGACTAACGGTGCACTTGAAGGTATCAATCATAAAATTAAAGTACTTAAGAGAAATGCCTATGGCTATCGTAACTTTTCACATTTTAGAAATCGTATTTTATTAATCTGTAAGTTATATGTACCATATACCGTACCATCTACTTCACTAGTTGCTTAATAGTTTAAGTCAAAAGTGACGTACAAATAGCTCCTTCCCCGCACAACGTAGGGGAAGAGACATGTATCGTGTACATGTCGGTGAGCCGTACATCACTTTGTGACTTAAAATGAAAAGATAGTGACGTAACATTTGTGACATCACTACCTTTTATGAGTCATCAACCCTATTTGACATAGAGCCCTTTTTGTCTACATGAAATTAGGGCTAGTGGCTTATGCCATCAACCCTAAAAATTATACAGCCATATTATAGAACCAAATTTTTTTAAGAGATTCATGTTCATTCTTTTTTCTTATGAATATGGAAGCGGCGGGAGTCGAACCCGCGTCCAAACATATTGCCACAATCAATTCTACAATTATAGTTTATTTATTTATATTTCGCTTCTTTTTAGCCAATAAACAGGCATTAAAAGTTGCTAATCTGATAAATCTCTTTTACGCACTCCAGATGTAAGTTTGTAACGTATCCCATTCATTTAAGACCTGTCACTTACTCATGGGAGAAGTAAGGCAGATCTTCGCTCACTGTTTTTTACGCAGCGAAAGCGAAAGAATTATTTTGTGTTTTGTCAGTTATATTTAAACTGTGATGTTTTAACGTAGCCATCGCCTACGAATTGCCTTAACTGTTCAAACTATGCCTGTCGAATCCGTAACGCCCCCAAGTTATATAAATTCATTATATAGGAAAGTCATTAAAAGTCAAAGTAAAAAGCTACCGTCCTTTTCAGATGAAAAATAAATGCCACTCTAATAAATGGTGTTTATCATTTTAAAAATATAATAATATGTATTATGAACGATTATTTTTTGGTATCATATAAAAATGTGTGTATTAAAGAAAGATTTATTGCCTAATATAATGAATTTAGTATTGTTTTATCAACCAAACTATAATTGTTGTATAGTGTTGGAAGTTAGGAAATAAAGAAAAGTCTAACATTTAATCACTTTGTATCAACGTTGGAGTGAAAAATATTAGTTATTTTTATGGTATACTCAGAAAAAATCATAAACTTATAGATTATATATAGCTTTTTGTTTTGTGTAAATTTTAACATAATTAATTTGAATAAAACTATCTACAAGACAATGTAGGGTATTGAAATTTTATTTATTATTAAAACAGTATTTCATATTTTTATAAAATAAAAACGCTTGCGAAAAGTAGGGTTTTGATGTATGATTTAATTAAATAAAGGCAAAAAAGCTTTTTTTAATACATAATGTGAAAGTAATCACATGGAAAGAAGGAAATTATGAAAGTTTTTGCAAGTCCATCTCGTTATATTCAAGGAAAGGATGTTTTATTTACAAGCTTAGATCATATTAAAGCATTAGGAACAAAACCACTCGTACTTTGTGATGATGTTGTATATGATATTGTAGGAAAAAAATATTTAACTGCATTATCAGAAAATGAATTCAGTGCGACTCGAGTAGCATTTAATGGTGAAGCATCAGATAATGAAGTGAATCGTGTTGTAGCAGTAGGGAAAGCAGAAGGAAACGATGTTGTCATTGGTCTTGGTGGTGGTAAAACATTAGATAGTGCCAAAGCGATTGCTGATTTAATGGGAGTACCAGTAGTTATTGCACCAACAATTGCTTCAACAGATGCTCCATGTTCTGCTTTATCTGTTATTTATACAGATGAAGGTGCATTTGATAAATATATTTTCTATTCTAAAAACCCAGAACTAGTCGTTGTGGATACAAAAGTTATTAGTCAAGCACCAACACGTTTATTAGCTTCAGGTATTGCTGATGGATTGGCAACATGGGTAGAAGCTCGTGCTGTTTTACAAAAAAATGGTGAAACAATGGCAGGAGGTTATCAAACACTTGCAGGCATTGCAATTGCACAAACATGTGAACGTACATTGTTTGCTAAAGGATTAGAAGCAATGGCAAGTAATAAAGCAAAAGTTGTGACAAAAGCATTAGAAGAAGTAGTTGAAGCTAATACATTGTTAAGTGGTCTTGGTTTTGAAAGTGCTGGTTTAGCAGCTGCACACGCTATTCATAATGGATTCACAGCTTTAACAGGAGATATCCATCATTTAACACATGGTGAAAAAGTTGCGTATGGTACATTAACACAACTTGTATTAGAAAATGCTCCAAAAGAAGAATTAGATAAATACATTCATTTCTATCAATCACTTGGATTACCAACAACATTAAAAGAATTACATCTTGAAAATGCAAGTTATGAAGACTTATTAAAAGTTGGACAACAAGCAACTATTGAAGGGGAAACGATTCATCAAATGCCATTCAAAGTAACGGCAGAAGATGTAACGGCTGCTATTTTAGCTGTTGATGCTTACGTGACAAATTTAGCGAAATAAATGTGTTAATGCAAGAGCGATAAGGTTAGCTTATCGCTCTTTTTTGGGTTCTTCTTCAAATCGTGTTGGTCCAATACGATTTGAAGAAGAACCTTTTTATTGGCTAAAATAGACAATAATTCCATATTGTAAACGGATATGATAAGATACGTATAGACAGATTGATTTAAGAAAGGAATGTCATTATGAAAATTGAAGTATTTGATAAATTAGTGAATGAAACTGATGATTTTGATACTCGACAAGAAGTACAACGTGTTGAGTTAATTCTTGAAGGCTTAGGTAGTTTAGATAGTTTTGAAACAGCTTATGTGGTTTATGGAAAAGATGTATTTCCTGAAAAAGTTGAAACATTGATAAATGAACAAACAAATAATATTTTACCTCTAACATATATTGATGATGTGTTAGTGAAACAATCAGCACATTTAACAAATGAAGAATTTATAACACATAGTGGCATTGAATTTAGTATCGAAGAAGAGCATGAACATGATTGTAATGGAGGATGTTGTTGTGGACATCATCACTAATTTTAAAACGCCTTTATATGTGTTTGAAGATAAAATGATGATTTCTGAACAACTATACCAACCATTTGCTTGGGGAGATGTTTTTTTACGTGAAGTAAATCGTAACATTAACCAAACAATTTTACACATTTGGCCAATGCAAGATACTGTTATTTTAGGTATGCTAGATAGACGCTTGCCATATTGTGACAAAGGCATTAAACATATTCGCACGCATGGCTATCGTGCTGTTGTACGAAATGTGGGAGGATTAGCTGTTGTTGCGGATGAAGGGATTTTGAATTTTTCATTTGTGATACCAAAATTAAAATATGACAAATTCTCTATTCAAGATGGTTATTTATTTATGACAACATTTATTCAGGAATTATTAAAACCATATAAAGCATCTGTGGAGTATCGTTTAATTGAACATTCTTATTGTCCTGGAGATTTTGATTTAAGTATAAATGGGAAAAAATTCGCAGGTATTGCACAAAGACGATTTAAAGAGGGTGTGTCTATTTCTGTTTATTTAAGCGTGTGTGGTAATCAACAAAAAAGAGGAGAACTTATTAGAGATTTTTACGTTTCAGGTTTGCAAGACGAAGAAACGACCTTTAAATTTCCAGAGGTGCACCCAGAGGTTATGGCAAATTTATCCGATTTATTGGACGTATCATTGACCGTCAATGATTTAAAAATGGCGATGATCGATTTATTAGTATCTAAAAATGTTGATTTAAAAACTTTTCAAATAACAGATACTCTAAGAAAAGAATACCACTCTTTTTATGAAAAAATGATTGAAAGAAATAAAAAAGTATAAGACCTATTTGAAATGATTTCGATAGGTCTTTTTATATACTATTTAAAATTTGTGCCATTTCTTGAGGTGTTTCATTTGCACCCGTTTTTATCCAATAAAGGATAATTGCCTCCATGCTGGAGAAAAAAACCTCTTTAGCATATAGGAACGGAAGACTTTTATATTGTGAAATTTTTTGATGTAAAACAGGTGCTACTTTTAATAATTCTTCTAGGAATTTTCGGATTTCTATTGCTAAATGGACGCTTTGGTTCATAGATAATGCATAAATGAAATCAAAATTTTTCTTTAAATAACTTAAAGCCTCGATAATAATATCAATTGTATGTTCATTTGGATTATCAATAAGAATAATATTAAATAGATGAGAGGTCAATTCTTGTTTTAATTGTTCTAACAAATCGTATTTATCAAGATAATGCAAATAAAACGTGCCACGGTTGATACGTGCTTCTCGTGTTATCATGCTGATAGTAATAGTTTCAAAATCATGCTTTAATAGTAATGTTGTAAAGACTTTTTTTATAAGGGCTTTTGTTTCTGTGTGACGTTGTTGCATTGTATCTCCTTTATATGAACACTTTGAAATGGATTGTTTATTGCTTTTTAGATATGCTGATTATATACTGAAGGTAGTATTAAATCAACATGTTGTTTATTTAACAGAAAGAGGATATAAATGTCTTATATTGAAATGAAGCATAGCTATAAACGCTATCAAGTCGGAGAAACAGAAATTATTGCAAATCGTGATGTGACGTTTTCTATTGAAAAAGGCGAACTTGTGATTATACTAGGTGCATCGGGTGCAGGTAAATCAACAGTATTAAATATTTTAGGTGGAATGGATACGAACGATGAGGGAGAAATTATTATCGACGGTATTCATATAGAACGATATTCAAAAAAAGAATTAACAACATATAGACGAGAAGATGTTGGTTTTGTTTTTCAATTTTATAACTTAGTAGGAAATTTAACAGCAAAAGAAAATGTTGAATTGGCATCTGAAATTGTTAAAGATGCTTTAGACGCACAAATGGTATTAAAGGATGTTGGTTTAGAAAACCGTATCCATAACTTTCCTGCTCAATTATCTGGTGGAGAACAGCAACGTGTCGCAATCGCTAGAGCAGTTGCTAAAAACCCTAAAATTTTATTATGTGATGAACCAACTGGAGCATTAGATTATCAAACCGGAAAACATATTTTGCAGATTTTACAAAACATGGCACGAGAAAAAGGAACGACAGTTATTATTGTGACACACAATAGTGCATTAGCCCCTATTGCAGATCGAGTGATTTATATGCATGATGCGAGTGTGAAGAATATTGTAGTGAATGAGAAACCTAAAGATATTCAAGAATTGGAGTATTAAAAGGTATGAAAAGAAAAATATTTTGGAAAGATATTCGGCAATCGTTTTCTAAATCAAAAGGACGCTTTTTGTCGATCATTTCGTTAATGGCATTAGGTTCCTTTGCTTTAGTAGGTTTAAAAGTGACAGCACCAGATATGCAAGTCACCGGACAACACTATTTTAAAACACATCAAACGGCAGATATAAGTGTGTTAAGTGACTATGGTTTAGATAAGGGCGACAAAGATTTATTAGACACACTTTCTCAACAAGCGTTCATTGAATATGGCTATTTTAGTGATGTATTATTAAAAGATACGACTCAAACGTATCGCTTGCTGTCAAAACCAAAAAATATTTCACAATACGAGCTGGTTGAAGGGCGCTTGCCTGAAAAAGAAGATGAAATTGCTGTGTTTGATATGCAAAAAGATAAAGTGGCACTATCGGATACATTGACTTTTGAAGCAAGAGAACAAGATAAATTAAACAATCATACATTTAAAGTGGTCGGGTATATACGATCAACGGATATATTATCTAAAGTTGATTTAGGTGTGACAACTGTTGGAACAGGAGAGTTATCTGCTTATGGTATTGTGACAGAAAAAGTATTTGACAGTTCGGTTTATATGATTGCGCGTTTATTTTACCACGATTTAGTAGGTGCCAATCCGTACCAAGAAACGTATTTACAAAAGGTACACGCATACAAAGAAACAGTGCAAACATTGTTGAAGCAACAGCCTAAAAAGAGATTGGATAGTATCGTATCTAAGACACAAGAAATAATCGATGAAAAAGAAAGTGGCTTAAAGAATGCTAAACAAACGTTAACAGATGCACATTCACAATTAGAAGATGCCAAAGAACGTATTGATGAGGGGAAAGAAAAGCTTGAACAAGCCAAAGAAACATTACAACAAAGGAAAATTCAACTAGATAATGCACGTGAAGAGCTTGCCATTGCTCAATTTCAACTTGATGAAACTTATCAAATGCTACAAGAAAAAGAAGTAGCACTTCAAAAAGCGATTGCTATTTTACCAAAAGAACAATGGGAACAACAAGCTGTACAATTAGAAACTGGAAAACAATCTTATGAACAAGGACAAGCCCAGTTAAATGAACAAATAGAGCAATACACAAACGGTGTATCAGAGTATGAACAAGGACTAAAAACTCTTCAAGAAAAAGAAAGAGATTTATCGATAAATGAAGAATCACTTACAAATAAACGGCAAGAGTATTTTGTACAAAAACAAAAAGCGGATGTTGATATAAGTGATGGAGAACAAAAATTAGCAGATGCTAAAGAAAAATTGAGCGTATTAGAAGAACCTGTTTATCATGTGTATACTAGACGAGAAACACCGTGGTCAGCCGGATATCGTTCGTATGAAAGTAATGCAAATGTGATTGATGCTGTTGGAAATATCTTTCCCATTGTTTTGTATTTTGTAGCTGCATTAGTAACATTTACGACAATGACACGTTTTGTTGATGAAGAACGTTTGATTATAGGGACGTTTAAAGCATTGGGTTATACCGATAAAGATATTTATAAAAAATTTATAATATACGGCTTTACAGCAAGTATGATTGGTACACTAATTGGTGTTTTACTAGGGCATATTGTTCTTCCAAATGTTATTTATGATACGTATAGTCATAGTGTAAGTATCCCAAAAATTGAACTATATATTTATCCGGAATATATTTTCTTGTCATGCCTGTTAGCTTTCATTAGTGCTGTTTTACCTGCGTATTTAGTTGTTAAAAAAGAATTAAATGCTAAACCGGCACAATTATTGTTGCCAAAACCTCCTGTCGTATCGGGGGCAAAAATTTTATTGGAGTATGTAACACCTATTTGGTCACGTATGAGTTTTACACAAAAAGTAACAGCTCGTAATATTTTCCGATATAAAAAACGTATGTTGATGACTATTTTTGGTGTATCTGGTTCGATAGCACTTTTATATACGGGATTAGGTATTCGTTCATCCATTGAAGAATTGAGTACAAAACAGTTTGGTGATATTGTGACATACGATATGATTGTGGCACAAAAAAATCATATGACATCACAAGAAAAAATAGATTTATCTCATGCATTGTCATCTTCTGATGTGTCATCTTTTTTACCGACATATTCTCAAACATTGATAAAAGTTGCAGGAGTAAAAAAAGATGAACAACAAATAACAATGATTGCTGTTGATAATGAACAAAAAACAGCTTTTCAAGAGTATATAAAACTTCAAAATCGGCAAACACAAAAATCGATTGATTTAACAGATAGAGGTATTGTTTTATCGGAAAGATTGGCAATGTTACTAAATGTTAAGATTGGTGATACAGTTGTATTTCTTGATGAAAACAAAAATGAATGGAGCATGAAGATTTCAGGCATTACGGAAATGTATATGGGGCATTTTGCGTTTATTACGAAACGCTATTATGAAGAAGTGTTCAATAAGTCATTCAAAATAAATGCGTATTTAGTGAAATCCGTGGTTCATACAGACGAAAACATTCAAAAGAAAGCAACTGATTTTATGATGTTGAGTGGTGTCAAAGCTGTGGCACAAAATACAACGTATAAAAATCTCATTCAAACAGTTGTGACATCATTGAATAAAGTCATGTCGGTCTTGATTATATCGTCTGTGCTATTAGCTATTGTTATTTTATATAATTTAACTAATATCAATGTTGCTGAACGTATTCGAGAATTGTCAACGATTAAAGTATTAGGTTTTTATGATAAAGAAGTAACTTTATATATCTATAAAGAAACGATGTATTTATCTATTATTGGTGTTTTTGTTGGATTTGGATTAGGACATCTTTTGCATCAATATATTATTGGCATGGTACCACCAGATAATATTATGTTTAATCCAAATGTGGCGATGTATGTTTATATACTTCCTACTATTTTGCTGATACTACTACTCATTGGTTTAGGATATATTGTTCATCGTTATTTAAAAAAAGTAGATATGCTAGAAGCTTTAAAATCAGTTGAATAAATAATAAAAGAGGTGTTTTAGACGAACATCTCTTTTATCTTGTTGTAAAGTGGTATATACTATGTAAAGAGTAAAGAAAAAGGAGATGTAACATGAATAAATTTGCGATTATTTTAGCCGCAGGAAAAGGGACACGTATGAAGTCCTCGTTATATAAAGTTTTACATCATGTATGTGGAAAAGCAATGGTGGAGCATGTTGTTTCTCAAGTTGAAAAATCAGGCGTTAAAGAAATTGTAACGATTGTAGGCCATGGTGCTAATGATGTGAAAGATTTGATGAAAGATCGTTGTGTTTATGCGTTGCAAGAGGAACAATTAGGAACAGGTCATGCTGTGAAACAAGCGAAATCATTTTTAGGTGATAAAGATGGTATCACGATTGTGCTATGTGGCGATACACCACTTATTCAAGCAGAAACGATTGAAAAAGCAATGGCATATCATCTAGAAAAACAAGCGAAAGCAACCATTTTAACTGCAATTGCAGATGATCCAACTGGATATGGACGTGTCATTCGTGATGGAAATGGGCATGTTTTAAAAAATGTTGAGCATAAAGATGCAACAGAAGAAGAACGTTTGATTAAAGAAATTAATACAGGCACGTATGTGTTTGATAATCGTGCTTTGTTTGAAGCGTTAGAATATGTTAATAATGATAATGCACAAGGAGAATATTATTTACCAGATGTGCTTGAAATTTTGCAAAACAATCAAGAAATCGTGACAGCTTATCAAATGGATTCTTTAGAAGAAAGTTTAGGTGTCAATGATAGAGTTGCTTTACAACAAGCGAATGTACTAATGCGGAAACGTATCAATGAACAACACATGAGAAATGGTGTGACACTAATTGATGCTAATGCGACGTATATTGATAGTGATGTACAAATTGACTCAGATACGATTATTGAACCAAATGTTTACTTAAAAGGAAAAACGGTGATTGGACAAAATTGTTTCATTGGTATGAATTCTGAATTAGTTGATATGACACTTGAAAATCATATCACAGTAAAATCTTCTTGTTTAGAAAAATCTTATATCCATTCTTTCTCAGATATTGGTCCAATGGCACATATTCGTCCGAATACAATTTTACATGAGCGTGTCCATGTTGGAAACTTTGTTGAAGTAAAAAATACAATGATTGGTAATGATACAAAAATGGGTCATTTAACGTATGTTGGAGATGCAACATTAGGTGAACGTATCAACGTTGGTTGTGGTACGGTTGTTGTGAATTATGATGGAAAAAATAAACATCATTCAACGATTGGTCACGATAGTTTTATAGGATGTAATGCTAACATCATTTCTCCGGTAACGATTGGAGATGGTGCGTTTATAGCTGCGGGTTCAACGATTACAAAAGATGTTCCTGATAATGCTCTTGCGATTGCTAGAGGAAAACAAGAAAATAAAAAAGATTATGCGACTAAACTTCCTTATGCGAAAAAAGATTAAAAAATGTATGGTTTTTACTGGAAAAACGGTACCAATAGGAGTATTATAAGGGTAGTGTTAAAAAATAATTGTTATAATCGGAGGAATTCATAATGGTACATTATTCTGATCCAAAGTTGAAGATTTTTTCTCTAAGTTCAAATAGACCTTTAGCCGAAAAAATTGCTGAATCTGTTGGAGTAGAATTAGGGAAATTAACGGTCTCACATTTTAGCGATGGAGAGATTAAAGTCAATATTGAAGAAAGTATACGTGGCTGTCACGTTTATGTTGTACAGTCAACATCACATCCAGTCAATGATAATTTAATGGAATTATTGATTATGATTGACGCATTAAAACGTGCGAGTGCGAAAACAATCAATGTGATTATGCCATATTATGGTTATGCAAGACAAGACAGAAAAGCAAAACCGAGAGAACCAATCACATCAAAATTAGTAGCCAATATGATAACTCAAGCAGGAGCAGATCGCTTATTAACAGTTGATTTGCATGCTGCACAAATCCAAGGATTTTTTGATATTCCGGTAGACCATTTGTTAGGTGCTCCGTTACTGGCAAATTATTTCTTGGAAAAAGATTTAGATTTAGAAGAAGTTGTCGTGGTATCACCAGATCATGGTGGTGTAACACGTGCAAGAAAATTAGCTGAATTCTTAAAAGCACCGATTGCGATTATTGATAAACGTCGTCCGAAAGACAATGTTGCCGAAATTATGAACATTATTGGGAATGTTGAAGGAAAAACATGTATTTTAATTGACGATATGATTGATACAGCTGGAACTATTTCTCTAGCAGCGAATGCATTAAAAGAAGTAGGACATGCAACAGACGTTTATGTATGTTGTACGCATGCTGTGTTATCTGGCCCAGCAATTGAACGTTTAAATAACTCTATTATTAAAGAAGTTGTTGTGACGGATACGATTGATTTACCAGAAGAAAAACAAGGCGGAAAAATTGTGACGGTATCTGTTTCTGAATTGATGGCAGAAGCAATTACACGTATTCATGAAAATAGACCAGTCAGTCCACTATTCATTGAAAAATTTTCAAAACATAAATAATGAGTTCAAAGATGTGAAACAACGTTGAGTTGTTTCACGTCTTTTTTTGTTATATCTATATTTTTGCTTGAGTATAGAAAAATAGACGAATTTATGGTAAAGTATAAAGTGAGTTTTACTGTCTAAAAGAGCTCTATAAAGGAGAAGTGTATGACACCTGAACAGTTTATATTATTACTTGAAAAACATGGTATTCATTTAACAAAAGAACAAGAAAACCAATATGATACGTATTATCGTATGCTTGTGGAATGGAATGAAAAGATGAATTTAACGGCTATTACAGAACAAGCCGATGTTTACTTGAAACATTTTTATGACTGCTTAACATTAGCCATTCATACAGATTTATTAAATGAACCCATTCGTGTTTGTGATGTTGGTGCAGGTGCAGGTTTTCCAAGTATACCATTAAAAATTGCACTACCACATTTGCATATAACCATTGTTGATTCATTAAATAAACGTATTACCTTTTTGAATGAGTTAGTTCGTGTATTAGCATTAAAAGACGTTGTTTGTTATCATGATAGAGCAGAACAATTTGGTCAAAATAAAGTATATCGTGAAACATTTGATATTGTAACCGCACGAGCTGTGGCAAGATTGAACTTATTAACAGAATTTTGTTTGCCCTTAGTGAAAAAAGGTGGCTATTTTGTGTCGATGAAAGCTACTAGTACACAAGAAGAAAAAGAAGAAAGTCAAAAAGCAATCACATTATTAGGTGGACAATTAGTAGATGATATTTCTTTTGAATTACCGCAAGATGCGGGAAGTCGACATATTATTATTGTGAAAAAGACAAAAGAAACACCAAATAAATATCCAAGAAAAGCTGGTATACCGGCTAAAAGTCCAATTAGATAGGAGGATAGTATGGGAAAAGTTATTGCAGTTTCAAACCAAAAAGGTGGCGTTGGTAAAACGACAACAGCTATCAATTTAGGTGCGTCCTTAGCTTATTTAGGAAAAAAAGTATTGTTAATTGATAGTGATGCACAAGGAAATGCGACCAGCGGTCTAGGTATCAATAAAGCTGATGTTGAACATAAAGACATATATAGTGTTTTAGTCGATGACTTAAACATCAAAGAAGCTATTTTTGAATCTAGTCGTGAAAATTTATGGGTTGTACCAGCCACTATCAATTTAGCAGGTGCTGAATTAGAATTGTATGCTGTAGAAAGACGAGAACAATTATTAAAAAGAGCTATTCAACCGATTATTGATGAATACGATTATATTTTAATTGATTGCCCCCCTGCTTTAGGAGCATTGACGTTAAATGCTTTTACAGCAAGTGACTCTGTCTTAATTCCTGTACAATGCGAGTATTATGCGTTAGAAGGATTAGGACAATTATGGAATACAATTCGATTGGTGCATCAAAATTTCAATAAAGAATTAAAAATTGAAGGAGTACTTTTAACGATGTTAGATGCACGCACAAATTTAGGTGCAGAAGTAGTTGAAGAAGTACGTAAATATTTTAAAGAAAAAGTGTATGATACGATTATTGTGCGAAGTGTACGCTTATCAGAAGCACCAAGCTATGGACAAGCTATTATTGATTACGACAAACGTTCAAAAGGTGCCAAGCTATATTTAGACTTAGCAAAGGAAGTGTTAGATAATGGCAACTAAAAAAGAGAAACAAACAAAAGGTTTGGGAAAAGGTATTGGTGCTTTGTTTTCTAGTCCAATGGAAGATTTTGAGTCGATTGATTTAGATAATGAACAAGTCGAAGAAATTTTATTGAGTGATATTCGTCCAAATCCTTATCAGCCAAGAAAAACATTTGATGAGCAGGCTTTAAATGAATTAGCAGAGTCTATTAAACAAACTGGCGTTTTTCAACCCGTTATTTTAAGAAAATCAAGTATTAAGGGATATGAGATTGTTGCTGGAGAAAGACGTGTACGTGCGTCTAAATTAGCAGGGAAAGAAAGTATACCTGCGATTGTTAGACAACTTGATGAACCATTGATGATTGAAATTGCTGTGGTTGAAAATTTACAACGCGAAGATTTAAATCCACTAGAAGAAGCTCAAGCGTATCATACATTAATGACAAAATTGTCATTAACACAAGCGCAAGTAGCAGAACGTCTAGGAAAAAGTAGACCGTATGTAGCTAATTACATTCGTTTGTTAGGATTACCTCAAATTGTTAAAGTGATGTTAGAAAATCAAGAGTTGACAATGGGTCAAGCAAGAACACTATTAACCCTTGAAAAAGAGGAAGATATTGTAGCATTAGCCAAAAAGACAATTAAAGAAGGTTTGACTGTTCGTCAATTAGAGGAGATCGTACAAAAAATGTTAGTACCTCAATCTCATACAAAAACGAAAAAACAACGTGAAAGCAGACCGTATTATGTGGTTGAAAGTGAAGAGCGGCTAACGGATAAGTTTGGTACATCTGTACATATTATTGAAAAAGGTAATAAAGGTAAGATTGAAATCGAATATTTATCTAAAGATGATTTAACACGTATTTTAGATATATTAAATATTCAATTTGATTAGGAGAGTATTATATATAAAATAGTGGCATTATCAAATGAAGAAAGTGATATACTTGATGAATTGTTGCAAATATATGATGAACAATATATAACATACAAAAAAATAGGTGACATTCAAATTGGTATAAAACAAGATGATAAATTGATTGCAGGTTTATCGGCAACTTTGACAACATGCCGCATTTATATACCTCGAAAGTTTTTGTTGATGAAGCGTATAGACGTTAAGGATTAGGAAGAATGTTGATGCAAGAAATGGAAACTCGTGCAAAAAAATTAGGTGTCAATATTATTCGACTAGATACATTTAATTGGTAAGGTAGAGATTTCTATTTAGCACTAGATTACGAAGAAGTTGGTTTTTATGAGCAAATAGATGATGCGTACTCAGAGCATTTTTTTGTGAAACGACTATAACAAAAAAGAAAGGTAAAATCTATGGCAGTACAACAAAAGGTTTATGGCTTACATGATATTGTTGAAATGAAAAAGCCGCATGCATGCCAAACGAATCGTTGGGAAATTATTCGTATGGGTATGGATATTCGGATAAAATGTGAACATTGTGGGCATCTTGTGTTAATGCCACGCAATGATTTTAATAAAAAAATAAAAAAAGTATTGGTGAAAGTTGCACCGATACATACACAAACAGTGGAAAAATAAAGGAGAAAAAGAAATGGCTTTAACAGCAGGCATTGTTGGTTTGCCAAATGTTGGTAAATCAACACTATTTAATGCAATTACAAAGGCAGGAGTAGAGGCGGCAAACTACCCGTTTGCAACCATTGATCCAAATGTGGGTGTGGTTGAAGTACCTGATTTACGTTTACAAAAATTGACAGAACTTGTTAAACCTAAAAAAACAGTACCGACAACCTTTGAGTTTACAGATATTGCTGGTATTGTACGTGGTGCAAGTAAAGGTGAAGGTTTAGGAAATAAATTTTTAAGTCATATTCGACAAGTAGATGCGATTTGTCATGTGGTGCGTTGTTTTGAAGATGAAAATATTACACACGTTGACGGAAAAGTAGATCCATTAGCAGATATTGAAACTATTAACTTAGAGCTTGTTTTAGCCGATTTAGAAAGTGTAGATAAACGTTTAGCGCGTGTGGCCAAACTAGCAAAATCAAAAGATAAAGATGCCATGATTGAAGCGGATATTTTAACACGTTTAAAATCTGCGTTGGAAGAAGGGAAATCAGCAAGAACTGTTGAATTTGCTGATGAAGAGTTACCGATTGTGAAAGGTTTATTCTTATTGACAACAAAGCCTGTTTTATATGTAGCAAATATTTCAGAAGATGATTTATCTAATGGTGGTACAAATGACTATGTTAAACGTGTTGAAGCATTCGCAAAAAGTGAACATGCAGAAGTCGTTGTCGTATGTGCTAGAATTGAAGAAGAAGTTGCAGAATTAGAAGATGATGAAAAAATAGAATATTTAAAAGATTTTGGTATTGAAACGTCAGGATTAGATATTTTAATTCAAAAAGCGTACACATTATTGGGATTAGGCACTTATTTTACAGCAGGAGAACAAGAAGTACGTGCGTGGACATTTAAACGTGGTATGAAAGCTCCTCAATGTGCTGGTATTATTCACTCTGATTTTGAGCGAGGTTTTATTCGTGCAGAAACAGTAGCGTATGATGATTTATTACATTATGGAAATATGCAAACAGCAAAAGAAGCTGGACGTGTTCGTTTAGAAGGAAAAGAGTATGTTGTTCAAGACGGGGATATTATGTTATTTAGATTTAATGTATAATCATTATATGAAATAACTGTATGGTCGTATTGTGCTAGGATAATATAAAAAGTAGAAGAAACAAAAAATAAAAAACTTTCTATGGATGGTATTTTAGAACAGTCAAAGAAAGATGATATGCAAACAGATATAAATGGAGGCGAGTAGTAATGGTAGCCAAAAAGAAAGAAGTTATTGAACACATTGATTATGCTAAAGAGAATGTAGTATTGGCGGGACAGTTAACAAAAAGAAATGAACAATACATTCATGATTTAGATAAAGCATTGTCTTTAGCGAATGTATCAGAATTAGACAGACAGCGTTTAGCCTATACAATGATGCAAGAACTTATTCAAAATCAAAAAACAGGTAAAACGGCAAGACAGTTGTATGGAACAGTTGCTGAACAGACAAAACGTATTTTAGAAGGTCCGAAAGAAGATGAAACAAAACCGTCTCCTGACTGGAAATTATTTTTAGACGGTGGACTACTTATGGGGTCATTCTTTATGATTATGACAGGAATTTCTGCTAATAGTCAGTCGTTAGGGATTGTGTCTATGTTGCTTAATTATGTGATTATGGGATTGGCGATGTTAGTATTAACGAAAGCATCTCCTAAGTATCAAGAAATGATGAAAGCATCGACGCATAAATGGGTTGCATTGTTTAAATATTTGATGATTACAATTTTAACGATGTTAATTTGTGTGTCGGGTATTTTTGTCACAAGTTTTATTCCAGCAGTCATCAACCCTGTTTTAGATAAATCTATTTATTTAATCATTGGAGTTATCACATTAGGTGCAAAATTCTATTTGAAGAAAAAATTAAATATTCGTGGTGGACTATTTTAACGAAAAAGTATGCTTGTAAGAATTTCTTACAAGCATACTCATTTAAAAGAGAGATAAGGAGGTATGTATGGAAACTTTTAAGCAATACCATTTTCCAGAATTTATAGAAAAAGCTTTGGAAAAATTAGGGTTTAAAACCCCAACACATATTCAAAAAGAAATTATTCCATTAGTACAACAAGGGAAAAATGTTATTGGACAATCACAAACAGGCTCAGGGAAAAGTCATAGTTTTTTATTACCACTCATTGCTAGTGTGGATGTAAGTAAACCTGATGTACAAGTAGTGATTACCTCTCCAAGTAGAGAGTTGGCTAATCAGTTGTTTAATGTTGCCAAACAGTTAGTTGAAGAAACGGATATCACAATTTCCAATTTTGTTGGTGGGACGGATAAACAACGCCAAGTGGCAAAATTAAATGCTAGTCAACCACATATTGTGATTGGAACACCTGGTCGGATTTTAGATTTAATGAAAGAGCAAGCGTTAAAAGTATATAAAGCGAAAACACTTGTAATTGATGAAGCAGATATGACATTAGATTTAGGTTTCTTACCAGAAGTTGATGAGATTGCTTCTCAATTCCCTAAAGAATTACAAATGCTTGTGTTTTCAGCAACTATTCCACAGAAATTAAAACCGTTTTTAAAGAAATATATGGAAAATCCAGTTGAAGTTAATCTTCAACCAGAAACAATAGTGGCGTCTACTATTCATAATCAGCTTTTGTCGACTAAAGGACAAAATGAATTAGATATTTTATACCAAATTTTAAATATTGGGCAACCTTATTTAGTCATGGTATTTGTGAATACAAAGCAAAAGGCAGAAAAAGTAACGACCACTTTGAGAGAGCGTGGATTAAAAGTAGCCATGATACATGGAGATGTTCCTGCTCGTGAAAGAAAACGATTGATGAAACAAATTCAGCAATTAGATTATCAATATATTGTCGCAACAGATTTAGCAGCAAGAGGTATTGATATTGAAGGTGTTTCACATGTTATCAATATGGATATACCTAAAGATTTAGATTTCTTTATTCATCGTGTGGGACGTACGGGGCGAAATGGATTATCTGGAACAGCCATTACATTTTATGCTCCAGATCAAGATCAGGCAGTACAACAATTAGAAAAACGTGGTGTTCAATTTACACCAGTGGTGTTGAAAGATAACGAGTTAGTTGAAACTTTTGATAGAAATAGACGTGAAAAAAGAGAAAAAATTGTTGAAAAAGAGCATGATACCGTTATTGCAGGTATGGTAAAAAAAGCTAAGCAAAATGTAAAACCTGGTTATAAACGAAAATTAAAAACACAAATTGAAAAACGTGAACGACAAAAACGTAGACAACAAAAAAGAAAATAAAGAGAAAAGTCGGTGTATAGAAAATATACGCCGACTTCTCTTTACAAAATATCTTTTAAAATACGGTGTTGTTGAAAAATAATGTAAACCGTAGCTAATGCAGTACCTATGGAGATATAAATACCAAATAATTCTAATGCAGTCATTATCATATAAGGTAAAGCAGATAAAAATAAACAAACTCTCCATAAATAATCACGTCTTATTTTACGTCTGGTTGTTAAAAAAAACATATTTGACGTTAAACTAAAAACAATATTGTTAACGAGTACCGTCAGTAAAGACGTAAGAATCATTAAAATTGGTACTAGAAGATACAATAAGTATAGACTATTATTAAAACCGTTGATTAGTTGGGTTAACCTATCTTTTGAAAAATCATTTGAAATAGTCATGTTTGAAACATTCATACCGACTGTATAAATACTTAATGTTTTATCATTTAAAATAAGAACCATTGTATTTTTAGAAATAATTGTTTCGATGGTGCTTTTAGAAATACTGTTTTGGCTATCATATAAAAAATACACATTATCGGTTTGAATAGCTTGGCTCTTTTTGCTTGTTTCATCAATGGCTTGATGATTTTTTAAGTGAAAATCGGGTAATTGGGACGAAATTTTTGTTAAGTCATTTCTTAGTTGTGTTGTTGTATAAATATTTCTCGCCATACTTGGTAAAGAAATCAATACTGCTAAAAATAGTGTGAGTTGCACAATCATTTTTCTAGGGAGTAATGTTACTTGTAAAAGTAATTTTGGATTTTGAAATGATAAGAGTAGTACTTTTAACACATCAGACCTCCTTCTTTTTTTAACTTCTTTACTATACTTTATTTAGTATGTAATTTCAAATATTTCACTAATGAAATAAGAAAATAATGAGTTGTTGTCTTGCACCAAATACTATTTGATGTTATCATGATAATTGAGTTTTAATGGTCAAAAAATGCTTAAGGTGGGTACAATATGGTTATGATACCTGAAGAAAAGATACAATATATTAAACAGCATACCAATATTGTGGATATTATTGATCAATATGTTTCTTTGAAAAAAAGTGGTAAAAATCATTTTGGTTTTTGTCCATTTCATGAAGAACGTACACCGTCTTTTTCTGTATCCGAAGAAAAGCAAATTTATAAATGTTTTAGCTGTGGTAGAGCAGGAAATGTTTTTTCATTTTTTATGGAAAAGGAAGGAATTACATTTCCAGAAGCTGTTAAGAAAGTAGCTGATTTGAATCATTTACCATTAGAATTACCTGAGGACGTTATAGAGAAAAGTCCAAAAACGAAGCAAATAGATACCTTAAAAGAGATACATCATTTGGCTGCTGATTTTTATCATCATGTACTCGTACATACGAAAGAGGGCGAAGAAGCACTTTCTTATTTATACCAAAGAGGTATTACAGATGAAACCATTCGTACCTTTCAATTAGGTGTTGCACCACATTCAAGAGATCTTTTAACAAAGTTATTGATACAAAAAGGTTATACGAAAGAACTAATGGAACAATCCGGTTTATTTTCCATTTATCAAGAAAGTTTTTTAGATAGATTTTTTGATAGAATAATGGTGCCATTGCGTAACGATAAAGGTGAATGCGTAGCGTTTTCTGGTCGTATTTATTTAGATACGTCCGAACAGGATGATAAAAAAGCACCTAAATATTTAAATAGTCCTGAAACATTGATTTTTCAAAAAAGCGCGTTCTTATTTAATTTAGATTTAGCTAAAGCAAATATACGTAAACAAACAGAGTTTATGCTTTGTGAAGGGTATATGGATGTCATTGCGACATGGCAAGCGGGTATCACAAATAGTGTAGCATCAATGGGTACGAGTTTGACAGTGGAACAAATCAACATGTTGCAACGATTAGCAAATAAGGTACTAATTGCTTATGACGGTGATCATGCAGGGTTAAATGCAACGGATAGGGCCATTCAACTATTTAGAGAGCATGGTAAATTTGACATTTATGTTTTACCTATGTTGGACGGCATGGATCCAGATGAACTTATTCGTTCAAAAGGGAACCAATACTTTTTAAATTATATTGCTCATGATCAAGAAACAGCTTTCCATTTTTATAAGCGGTTTTACCGAATGCAATATACATTGGATACACAACGTAGCCAAATTGATTACTTAGATGATTTATTAAAACAAGTATTATTTGAAACAAGTTTAACCACACGTGCTATGTACATTCAAGATTTAGCAGATGAATTTCATTTGCCGATGAATGCGTTAAATCAACAATTAGCTGTATTTGAAAAGAAAGAGCGTCAAAAAAATAAAAACAAAGAGCGGTATTATCAAAAAGATGTGTCTGTCTTAGATATTTCATTGTTACAACCTAGTCAAACAATTTTAAAAGCTAGAGATAAGGCACAACGACAGTTGCTCTATCGCTTGTTTACAAGTCAAGAGGCTTTTCAAACGGTACAAACTTTACAAGATATTCCATTTTTAGATAATGTCTATCAAAACGTTTATTTGTACTATGTTGACTATAGAAAAACACATCATTTTGATGACAATATTTATGACTTTTTAGATTATGTACCGAGTAGTGAATTAAAAAATACTGTCGCAAGTATACTAACGGATGATTTTCAAGAAACCGTATCTTCAGAGGAAATGCAAGATTTATTAGAGGTTTTGCGAATTGAACAGTTAAAAGATGAGAGAGCGGTCTTAGTTGCTCAGGTGAGCGAAGCTGCAAAATCAGTAAATAAAGATGAAGTCACTCGTTTACTGGAAATGATACAAGTATTGGATAAAAAAATAAATAAAAGGTGGAGAGTGTAATATGGCAGAAAACAAAATAACACAAACAAAGGAAGAAGCTATTGCGTTACTACTTTCAGAAAGAAAAGTGTTTGGAACAGTCACTTATGAAGAGTTAGCCGACCGTATTGCCATTCCTTATGAATTGAACGCTGATGATGTGGATACGCTTATTCAACGTTTTGAAGATAATGCTGTAAGTGTTGTTGATGAAACAGGAAATCCAACTGCTAGACAGTTAGAAAAAGAAGAAGATGAAGTCGTACATTTATTAGAAGATAGTATTCAAGATGATGATTTAGATTCAAGTATTAAAATCAATGATCCAGTCAGAATGTATTTAAAAGAAATTGGACGTGTGCCATTGCTAACAGCTGATGAAGAAATTGATTTAGCTTTACGTATTGAACAAGGTGATCATGAAGCAAAACAACTTTTAGCAGAGGCAAACTTAAGATTAGTTGTGTCTATTGCGAAACGATATGTTGGACGTGGTATGCAGTTTTTAGACTTGATTCAAGAAGGTAATATGGGCTTGATGAAAGCCGTTGAAAAATTTGATCATACAAAAGGGTTTAAATTTTCTACATATGCAACATGGTGGATTAGACAAGCCATTACACGTGCGATTGCCGATCAAGCTAGAACAATTCGTATTCCAGTACACATGGTTGAAACAATCAATAAATTAGTGCGTATTCAAAGACAACTAGTTCAAGAATTAGGGCGTGAACCATCTCCAGAAGAAATTGGAGCCAAAATGGATTTACCTGCGGATAAAGTAAGAGATATTTTAAAAATTGCACAAGAACCTGTATCATTAGAAACACCGATTGGTGAAGAAGAAGATTCACATTTAGGAGATTTCATTGAAGATGACGGTGCAACAAGTCCAGCAGAGCATACCGCCTATGCTTTATTAAGAGAACAGCTTGAAGAAGTATTAGACACATTAACGGATAGAGAAGAAAACGTACTACGCTTACGTTTTGGATTAGATGACGGTAATGTGCGTACACTAGAACAAGTTGGGAAAGTATTCGGTGTAACACGTGAACGTATTCGCCAAATTGAAGCAAAAGCATTGCGTAAATTACGCCATCCAAGTCGCTCAAAACAATTAAAAGACTTTTTAGAATAAAATTTCTTCGTCAAATCGTGTTGGTGGATGACATCCTACCAACACGATTTTTTAAATAAAAAGGATTCTCGTCAAATTAAGGTAGTTTGGAGACATGTTTATATTGGTTTATTCAAATAGAGCAATAGAATTTGTATGGTTCAAGTATTATTCTCAGTAGAAAAGTCAATATATAATAGAGGTAAACTAATGCTTACAAATGTTAGTTTACCTCTTTGGTATAGTGCTGTAAATTTTTTGATAACTTTATTATTTATAATGGTACGTGATAAAAGACAATAAATGCTAATAAATCAAAAACATAGTGAATCATAAAACTTACCCATATACTATTAGATTTTTTCCAAAAAATATTTAATAGTAGTCTAACTGGGAAAATAGTCAACAAAAGATAAAAATATTGATTATGAAATACTGGTAAATGCCACATCGCGAAAAGAAAAGAAACAATCGTTGTACTCATATAAAAAGGTAGTTTTAAACCAGAAAAAGCAATGAGTAAATTAGTGCTTAAACATTCTTCTCCTATTAGCATAAAAGGAAGTGCATATAAAAGAACTTGCCAAGACAATTGTGATGAGAAACGATTGATAGGTGGGGTACCAATATATTGACTATATAAATAATGCCCTATATATGCAACAAGAGTTACAAGAAGAATACCACATAGTGTTGATACGATAGAAAATTGTTTAAACTGAGATAAAAAAGCATGCCATGATAATAGTAGACCGATAAGTATGCATAATGTCATATTCCAAAGAATACTTATATAAGGTTGATAAGGTGTAAAAATAGAAAAAGTATGTAATTGAAGATATGTAAATCCAATTATACAGGTGGATAGCAAAAGTAAAAGATGACGTATTGTTTTCATAATATCTACTCCTATATTATTATAAAAGAAAGGTATAGAAGAAGCTACACTCCAAAGACGCAGAGTGTAGCTTTTATATATTAGTTACTAGTACTTCTAAATGTGTAGCGGCTTAAAAAGTCTCTCCAGTTTTCTAATGATGTTGATGAATCGGTAGATTCTTCGTCCTGATGTTTTTCTTTTTCAGCCTTTTCACGTTCTTCTTTTTCTTTCTTCTCTTTTTCTTCTTTTTCTTTTTCCTCTTTCTCTTTGTCTCCGTTAATGAGTTTGTTCCAAAAATCTGTTAAATCTTTATCACTTGCCCCCGGTGAGAAATAATAAGAAATAGGGAATGGCGGTCTTGATTTTGAGAATAGATCGACAACTTTTTCTCCTGAAACAGGATGTTGAGAACCGTCCGGTGCAGCAATACTTCCCTCTAATGTTCCTGTTGAAGCTAATACAGCTTGTTGTGTAATAGACGGTGGAGCAGGGCTAAATCGTTGTGATGTATCAAAGTATTCAGGTTTTGCCGCTCTCATTGCATTTGCAATATCTGCCCATACTTGTTGTGTTCTCACAGACACATTTCCGTATGCATTATCGATTGGAAAGACGTGTTTGACACCATGATTATTGTCCCAACCAGCCCATTGACCGATAGTAATTTGTGGTGTGCTAATAATAGCCCACATATCTAAGTAGAAATCAGATGTTCCTGTTTTCCCATAAGCTTCTGGGAAAGAGAAATTTAGATATTGTTTAAAGTATTGTGTTGTACCTCCATTGATAGAGTCAGTTAACATACTTCTCATTAAATAAGCTGTATCTTCAGTAAATACTCTATTTTTAGTAGATTGGTGTTCGTAAACGACATTACCTTCTCTGTCTTCAATGCGTTCAATCATATATGCTGGTACATATTCACCGTTATTAGCAAATGTTGTAAAGGCACTTGTTTGTTCTAAAACAGTTGGTCCAGTTGAAAATCCTCCAACAGATGCCGCTTCATTTGCATATTCATTTGCAGGAATAGCTGTAATTCCCATGGCATTCATATATGTATTTGTTTGAATACCTCTTGCAAGCATCGAACCATATAAATGAATAGTTGGATTATTTAGAGATTGTTTCAATGCTTGACGTGCAGAAATAAATTGATTAGATACGCTACCGCTAGCATTTAAAGGAGTCCAGTAAGTACCGTCTTGTTGTAATCTAGAAATTTGCGTATCAGCTAACATCGTTGCTGGATAAATTAAATTATTTTCAATCGCTGGTGCATAAACCAATAAAGGCTTAATTGTAGAACCAGGAGAACGTCTTGTAGCAAATGCGTGGTCAATTTGGGATGTGTTAAAATCTGTTCCCCCGATAAATCCTAAAATTTTACCTGTTTTATTTTCAATAGCAACAGAACCGAGTTGAGGTGGTTCATTTACTGTTGTCGTTTCATTTGTTTCAGGATTTGTGTACGGTGTTTCATAAGTTGGTCCTAATTTTACAGCACTATTTGAAATAGCTGTTTGCATAGCGTTATAAATATCTTTGTCAATCGTTGAATAGATTTTATAGCCAGATGAAGCTAAAGTATCGGCTGCTCTAAAATAATACTCATTGTATAGGTCAACAGAACTGCTGATTGTTTCCCATGATCTGCCCTCTTTTTCGACTTGCTGTTGCATTAGAATTTCAATGGCTTCTTTATGAATACGTTGATATAAATACGTTTGAGCAGGACGTTGTTTATTTGTTCGTTCGATAAAATCTTGTGAAATATCATAGTTATATGCTTCTTGATAGTCTTGTTCAGAAATGTAACCTTGACGTTTCATAGCATCTAGGACGATTTTCATTTTTTGAATACCGTAAGAAAAATCTTCTTTTTTTGTTCCTGCATTTGTATATGGCGTATAGACATAAGGAGATTGAGGTAAACCGACTAAAAAAGCAGCTTGTGCTAATGTTAAATCTTTGGCAGATTTTCCAAATATACCTTCAGCAGCAGTTTCAATACCGGCAATATTTTGACCGTCACTATTTCTACCAAATGGCGATACATTTAAGTATGCTGTTAAAATTTCGTCTTTTGAAAAATATTTTTCGACACGCATTGCCAATAAAATTTCTTTTGCTTTTCGTGTAAATGTTAATTCATTTGTTAATAATTGCTGTTTAACTAGTTGTTGTGTCAGTGTAGAGCCTCCTGTTTGGCTACTTGCTCCAGACACTTCTTGTAAAGTCGCACGTAAAACAGCTTTAGGTACGATACCATTATGTTCATAAAAATAACTGTCTTCAGTTGCAATAATACCTTTTTTTACGTAATCAGAAATATCTTCTGAAGAAACAATTTTTCGTGTTAAATCGGACTGTACTTCAGAAATCAATTCGCCGTTTTGATAGTATAAGCTAGAAGCTTGATTTAATTGACCTAAACTTGTTTTTAAAGATGTTTCTGAAGGAATATCCGTATGTGAAATAATATTGGCAAAATAACCTAAACCAATCCCTAGTCCACATACACCGAGTAAGACAAGGCCTAGCGTACCAATTAAGATTAGTCTTTGAATGACAGTATAACTAATATTAAAAATAGATTTTCCAGTTTGACTAAATGGACTATTAAAAAATCGTTTGATACGATTAAACAAATTATTTTCGTTCATAAAATACCTCACTTTGCTGACAATTATACCAAAAAAACTTGTTTATGGCTATTCTTTATCAGTTGTTTGATACTGTTTCCAAAGTTGATATAATTGATGCTCATATTTTCCAGTATTACCAGGTACATAGTAAGTTTGATGCTGTAAAGTCGTTGGTAAATATTGTTGAGAAACAAAATGATTTGGATAGTGATGTGGGTATTTATAAGTTAGACCATACCCACGTTCATTAGCACCTTTATAATGATTGTCTTTTAAATGAGCAGGTATCTCTAGATTTTCAAATAATGCTAAATCAGCCAGTGCCTTATCAATCGCTGTAATACTTGAATTTGATTTAGGTGATAATGCTAAATCAATAACAGCCATAGATAAAGGGATTCTTGCTTCGGGAAAACCTAGTCTTTCTGCTACTTGAACAGCATTGAATGTCCTATCCACAGCTGTAGGGTTTGCCAATCCAATATCCTCGTAAGCAATGACGAGTAATCTTCGAATAATGGATATTAAATCTTGTGATTGAATAAGTCTTGCTAAATAATGCAAAGAAGCATCTACATCGCTACCTCGAATTGATTTTTGAAAGGCTGAAATAGTATCGTAATGAGCATCTCCGTCTTTATCATGTACTAACACTTTTTGTTGTAAGCACTCACTGATAACTTGCGTATCAATATCAATGGTGTTATCAGCATTTTTTTGTGTGGATAGAACTGCTAATTCTAAAGCATTTAAGCATCGACGTAAATCACCATGCGTTGCTGTTGCTAAAAATGTCACAGCATCTTCTGTTATGTTTACAGCATAATTCCCTAAACCGTCTTTAGTATCTGATAAAGCTTTATAAATGGCTTTTTTTATATCTTCTGATGAGAGTGGATATAATTCAAATAGTTGTGTTCTACTACGAATAGCTGGGTTAATTGAGATATACGGATTTTCAGTTGTGGCACCAATCAAAATAATAGAGCCTTTTTCTAAGTGAGGAAGTAGAAAATCTTGTTTTACTTTATTCAAACGATGAATTTCATCTAGCAATAAAATAACTGTTCCGCTTAACTTAGCTTCTTCCACAATAACTTCTAAATCTTTTTTGCCGTCTGTTGCAGCATTTAATATTCTAAATGCATATTGTGTTGAACCGGCAATAGCACTGGCAATACTTGTTTTTCCAATACCTGGAGGGCCGTATAAAATCATTGATGATAATCTTTTAGCGTTTACCATACGACGAATGATTTTGTTTTGACCAACGAGATGCTCTTGTCCGACAATATCATCAATATGTGTTGGGCGCATCCGAAATGCTAAAGGTTTAACCATGACATACCTCCTATCTTTTCTTGTTAAGTATAACAAATAACCTATAAAAAAACACTTTTATCCTATTGATAAAAAAGAGTTAAACCGAAAGTATCGATTTAACTCACTGATAGTCTATTTTAGTTTGATGCACACTGTTTAACAAAATCTTCGAATAAGGCACGAGATTGTTCATGATGTTCTTGTAATAAGATTTCAGGGTGCCATTGCACAGCTAATAAGTATTGGCTATTATTTTCCCATTCAAACGCTTCGATAAATCCATCTGGTGAAAAAGCCGTTGCACGTAAAGAGGAACCAAGTGTTTTAACAGCTTGATGATGAAAGGTATTCACATATGTTGTTTCTGTTTGCCAGATACGATGTAATAAACTATCTTTTTCGATAGATAAACTATGTGCAACATAATGAGGATCTGTTTTTTGTAAGTGTTGAATGGTTGAGTTTGTTTGTTTATGAATATCTTGGTAAAGAGAACCTCCTAAAAACACATTTACAAGTTGTAATCCTCTACATATTGCAAAAACAGGTTTATTTTGTTTTAGTGCTTCTTCTAAAAGCGAAAATTCGAATGTATCTCGAATGGGTAAAGTAGTACCTAACTCTAAAATAGGTTCTTCTCCATAATAGCTAGGAGAAATATCTTGACCACCTGCTAAAATCAATCCGTCAATAGCATTTATATAATCTTTTGCATGTTTAGAATCTTGAATGGGTAACATAACAGGAAGTCCACCAGCTTGACAGACACCTTTTACAAAATTGAGGGGTGTATACGCAATCCCTAAATTATTGATCAATGTTGTGTCGTTTGTGAGCTGATTTCCGGCAATGCCAATTATTACTGGTTTTGTCATGGAATGACCTCCTAAATTAAAATAGTATGAGAATATCATACACGATTATAAAAATAATGCAACTAAAGTATGATGAATTGATACAAAAAAAGTGTATACTTTTTAATGAAGAAAGGGAGCGAGAAATATGCAAAATATCAGTCAAGCATTAAATATTGCTTATACACTTAGAGAAAAATTAGTTATAACAAAAAATATATTATCATCCGCGAAAAATTGGGGAATATACGATTTATGGTCTGGTGGTTTTTTCACATCTCTGGTAAAACGTGAAAAAATGGATAATGCTTATAAAGACTTAAAAGAAGTAGAAAAATTATGCAATGAATTATCCTCTTATTTAAATGGAATTACTTTAACACTTAGTCCAAATATGCTCAATGCCGATAAAAATAGAGGGTGGGATATTTGGTTTGATAATCTATTTACAGATTTCAAGGTTCAAAGAGATATTAAAAATACTCTTGAAAAAGTGTGTGATTTGCAAGATGAAGTTGAGGATATTATTGATATTTTAACAGAAAAGCAGTCTTAAAATTTAGACTGCTTTTTTTTGTGTTTGTATCCAAAAGGAACTTTTGATTCAGTTTTTTGTCGAATGCGTTCAATATTAGAACGGTGTCGATAAATGATAAATACTGTTAATGAAAAACAAAAAATTGTAAAAATAGTATCTTGTAAAAATAAAGAAGCTAAACTTAATAAAAATGCTGTTAACATACTTGATAAACTAACCATACGTGAAAAGTAGAGTAAGATTAAAAATAATAAAATACCACTTAAAAGAAAAAATGGATAAATGGCAAGGATAACACCTGCGCTTGTTGCTACTGCTTTTCCACCTCTAAAATTGGTAAAAAGAGAAAATGTATGTCCTAAAATAGCAAATAATCCAATGATTAAAGGATTGATATCTGTTTTAATAAAAAAGTTAGCTAATAATGTTGGAATCGTACCTTTTAAGATGTCTATAAGAAGTACAATAATGCCTGCTTTTTTTCCTAAAACACGGAAGGTATTGGTGGAACCACTATTTCCACTGCCGTGTTCTCTAATGTCTATTTGGTAAAAATACTTTCCTATCCAAATACCAGATGGGATAGAGCCCAGTAAGTAGGCTAAAAGAATAAAAATAATGACCATGTAAGGCTCCTTTGCGTCATGATGTGCTGGAATTAGTGTAGCATTTTTTAAATAAAAAGAAAAGTCATACTTCAGTCTTTTGGCTGATGTTATCAAGTCTTTTGAAATGTATACTTGAATAGTATATAATTATAAAAAAAGAAAAGGAGAATATTATCATGGTATGGTTAATTATTTTAGGTATCGTCGCAATCGTTGTTTTGTGGGGTATCGCAACATATAATGGTTTAGTAAAATCAAGAGGTTGGATTAAAGAAGCATGGGCACAAGTAGACGTTCAATTAAAACGTCGTAATGATTTAATTCCAAATGTAGTGTCAACAGTAAAAGGATATGCAAAACATGAGCAAGAAACATTAGAAAAAGTGATTGCTGCACGTAATCAATTAGTGAACATGCAAGGTGCAACACCACAAGAAATTATGGAGACATCTAATCAAATTACAGGTGCATTAAAATCTATTTTTGCATTAAGTGAGTCTTATCCTGAATTAAAAGCAAATCAAAATTTCTTATCCTTACAAGAAGAATTAACAAATACAGAAAATAAAATTGCTTACTCAAGACAACTATATAATTCAAGTGTTGTCAATTACAATATTAAAGTACAATCTATTCCAACAAATATTATTGCTTCTATTGGTGGTTTTAAAGAAGAAAGTGTTCTTGAAACACCACAAGAAGAAAGAAATGTTCCAAAAGTATCATTCGATTAGAGGAAACGTATGTTACATCAACAAATTATACAAAATAAGAGAAAAACAATTCTTGTTTTACTTGTTTATACATTGTTATTTTTAACAGTTGGTATTGCTATTGGATACTTTATGTTTGATGATATTTTAATTGGTACAATAATTGCTACTGTATTAGGTGGCATATATGCTATTGCTATGCTTTCTCAGTCAACGGAAATTGTATTGAAAAGAAATCATGCACATCAAATAACCGAAGAAATGTATCCAATGTTATGGCATATTGTTGAAGATATGGCGATTGTGGCACAAGTACCTATGCCAAGTGTTCATGTCATTCAAGATGATTCACCAAATGCATTTGCTACAGGTATGTCACCAGATAAAGCAGCAGTAGCTGTTACAACAGGATTGTTAAAGCGACTAAATCGTGAAGAATTAGAAGGTGTCATTGCACATGAATTTTCACATATCAAAAATTATGATGTTCGTTTACAAACAATTTTAGTTGCATTAGGAACAGCCATTGCATTATTAATTCAATTTAGTTCCTATGGCATGCGATTTGGTGGTAGACATAAGTCTAATAATAATGATAAAAATAGTGTACTCGGTATTGTTTTATTCATTGTGTCGATATTAGCGATTTTTTTAGCACCGTTATTATCAACACTTACGCAATTAGCTTTGTCGAGAAATCGAGAATATTTAGCAGATGCAACGGCGGTTTCGTTTACAAGAAACCCTCAAGGTCTTATATCTGCTTTACAAATTATTTCTCAATCACCTGATATGAAAGGTGTTGACCCACAAAGTGCAGCCTTATATATTGCGTCACCAATACATAAAAAAGAAAAAGATTCTCTGTTTGCGACACATCCGTCAACAGCCAATCGTATTGCTAGATTAAGAAATATGTAATAAAAAGCCCTTTGATAGTCACTGACTGTCAAAGGGCTTTTTCATATGTTGCTGAGATTTTACATAGTCTTTTTTCCATGAGTGTGGAGATTGGTTAAAAAACTTTTTAAAAGCAGCCGAGAAATTAAATTGGTTTGAATAACCGACAGCTTCTGCGATAGATGCGATACTATCATTTGTGTGTT
Source organism: Granulicatella sp. zg-ZJ (assembly GCF_010892355.1). Classification (NCBI taxonomy): domain Bacteria; kingdom Bacillati; phylum Bacillota; class Bacilli; order Lactobacillales; family Carnobacteriaceae; genus Granulicatella; species Granulicatella sp. zg-ZJ. Next base: position 30,021 of record NZ_WNJY01000009.1, read on the forward strand.
TTAGTAAATCGCATGAACGAATTAGTCGATAATGTATTAAAAACTGCTGGGGTGTCATGTTCATATTTTCTTTAAATAATCGACTGAAATAAGAGCGATTTAGATGACAATGTGCGGCAATATCTTCAATACAAATATTTTCAGCATAATGTTGTTCAATATATTGGAGTGCTTCGGTAATATATAAATCATTAGCGGTATATTCTGGCACATTTACTTCATTGGTTGCAAGTGATATGAGAGCATCCATAAAAAGATACACATGTGCAATGATATTGGCGCTGTATAATTGATAATGTTGAAAAATATATTCCATTTCTTTATAGACATCATTTTCAGTAGGTGGTAATGGTTGTGTGAAAATATATTCTGTATCCATTAAATGAGCTTTTTTGAAATAGTGTTCGGCTTTTAATCCGTCTAGTTCAATCCAAATGTATGTCCAAGGATCATCTTTATCGGCTTCGTAGCTACAAATTGTATTTGGAGGAATTAAAAATCCTTGTCCGGCATTTAAATGATATTCTTTTTGTTTTTCTGTTTGGAAAAAGGTACCTTTACCAGAGATAATGTAATGAAATAAATAATGTTGTTTAATAGATGGACCAAAAGAGTGGAGTGATTCACATGCTTCTTTTCCAAATTGAATTGGATATAAATCAACATAAGAATGATTATTGAAAATGTGAAATGTGGCATTGTTTGACATAGATAATCCCCTTTCTTGAAAACGTTATCTGTAAATAGTATATCATTTATATGAAGATTTGACAAAATATATAAAAAAGAGCATAAAATGGTCTTTGGTCATATATTAGAGTCACGTCATCGTATCGTGTAGAAAGCGTTTTTATATTATAGTAAAGATACAAATAAATGAAATTCTTTATTTGTAATTTTTAATGAAGTGGAAGGGAAAAATTATGAGAAAAATAATGTCTTATATTGGTGCTATTTCAGCAACAGTCATGTTGGCAGCATGTGGGAATGGTGCACAAAATACATCGAATAAAACAGAATCAGAATCTAGTGGTACAAAATCAGAAATCACTTATGCAATTTGGGATTCAGGACAAGAAAAAGGATTGAGAAAAATTGCAGATAAGTTTGAAGAAAAAAATAAAGATATTAAAGTTAAAATACAAGTAGTGAATTGGGATGCGTATTGGACAATGTTAGAAGCAGGTGCAACAGGAGGCACATTGCCAGATACATTCTGGATGCATTCAAATGAAATTTACCGTTATGGTTCAAATAATATGTTATTGGGGTTAGATGATTATTTAGCAAAAAGTAAAGATGCTAAATTGGAGAATTTTCCAGAGGGGTTAAATAAAATTTATAATGTTGGCGGTAAACAATATGCTGTACCGAAAGATTATGACACGATTGGTCTATGGTATAACAAAAAAATGTTCGATGAAGCAGGCGTTGCTTATCCAGATGAGTCATGGGATTGGAATAAATTATATGAAGTAGCTAAAAAATTAACAAAAGAAGATGGTAGTCAATATGGATTTTTAGCACCTTTACATAATCAAGAAGGTTTTTATAATTTTATTTATCAAAACGATGGAACAGTAATTACACCTGATAAAAAATCAGGGTATGACAATCCAAAAACAATTCAAGCTTTAGAATATTACATGCGCTTTGTGAAAGAAAAATTATCTCCAGAAATTACAGATGACAAAAAACGTGCAGAAGTACTTCAAAATGGTCAAGTTGCTATGGCGTTATTCGGTTCATGGAATTTAAGTTCATTTAATGATAATGAATACATTAAAAATAATTTTGATATTGCTGTATTACCAAAAGGAAACACAGGTAAACGTGTGACAATTTTCAATGGATTAGGAAACGCTATTTCTGCCAACACAAAACATAAAGAAGCATCTTGGAAATGGGTTGAATTTTTAAGTTCAAAAGAAGGTCAAGATATGCAAGCAAGTTTAGGTGTAGCGATTTCTGCTTATAAAGGGGCAGCGACAACTTGGGTAGATTCAAATAAAAATTTCCATATTAAATCCTTTATTGATATGGTAGATGATGCACAAATTAGACCTTATTCTAATTCAACATCAAAATGGGAAGAAAAATCTTATGAATTATTAAAACCTGCTTACTTAGGACAAAAAACAGTTGAAGAAGCATGTAATGATGTTGCTAAAATGATGAATGAAGAACTTTCTTCTGAAAAATAAGCATAGATAAATATGGAAGAAGACAGCAACTGTTTAAAGTCAATGTCTTCTTCCTTTTTATAACAGGCTTTGTTGAAAGTGAGGGAAAAACGATAATGAAAAAAAGAAATAAAAAGTGGAACGAATACTTTTGGGGATGGTTTCTCGTAGCACCGACAATTATCGGACTAATCATTTTAAATATTATACCTATTTTTGAAACATTACGTATGAGTTTTTTTAAGAGTGGTGATTTTGGGAAAAATAATATTTTTGTTGGATTGGATAATTATAAACGTTTATTTGAAGATACTCAAGTATGGCAAGCAACGTGGAATACAATTCAATATACACTCTTGGTCGTACCGATAACAGTTATCTTTGCTCTTATTTTAGCAACACTTTTAAATTCTAAATTAAAAGGGAAACATGTATATAGAACGATTTATTTTTTACCTATGGTTGCTGCACCAGCTGCGGTTACAATGGTTTGGAAATGGCTTTATAATACTGATTTTGGACTAATCAATTACCTTTTGAAACAAATTGGATTAGGACCTGTGAACTGGGTAGAAGATCCAACGATTGCTATTTATTCAATCGCTATTATTGGTATTTGGAGTACTGTGGGGTATAGCATGATTTTAATTTTAGCTGGTTTACAAGAAATTCCGAAAGATTTCTATGAGGCAGCAAAAATAGATGGTGCAAGTGCCACGAAACAGTTTTTTCATATCACGTTACCACTTGTATCGCCAACCTTATTTTTTGTTGTTGTAACAAGTATTATTCAAGCAATGCAAGTGTTTGATTCAATTTATATGATGGAGAGTGTGACAAGTCCTGCTTATGATAAGACTGTTTCATTAGTTTATTTATTCTATAACAATTCATTTAAATATGCAGATAAAGGCTATGGTTCAGCTATTGTAATGTTGTTATTAGCCATTATTTTGATTATTACAGTCATTCAAATGAAAGCACAGAAAAAATGGGTAAACTATATGTAGAGGAGGTAAATAATGAAAAAATATTATACATCAATACTGACACATGCTTTTTTAATCTTTGTTGCTTTAGGCATGATCGTACCATTTATTTGGATGGTATTGACATCATTTAAAACAGTGACAGAATCTACACAAATGAATCCATTTCAATTATTTCCTAGTCAATTAAGAACAGAGAATTATACAGAAGTCATTCGTTCTAACAATTTTATTATGCTGTATTTTAATACGATTATGATGATGTTATGGAGAATTATTAGTTCTGTTTTATTCAGTGCAATGGCGGCATATGCTTTTGCACGATTAGAATTTCCAGGACGTAATCTGTTATTCGGTTTAGTGCTATTTCAAATGATGGTACCAAGTCAATTATTTGTTATTCCACAATATTTAATGATTAATCAATTAGGTATGCGTAACACAATTTTTGCCTTAGTCTTTCCTGGATTGGTAAGTGCATTTGGTACATTTTTATTAAGACAATTTTTTATGGGATTGCCTAAGGAATTAGAGGAAGCAGCTAGATTAGACGGCTGTAATATTGGACAAACTTTTTTCAAAGTTATGTTACCTTTAGCCAAATCTGGTCTAATTGCACTAGGTATTTTTACAGCATTATTTGCCTTTAAAGATTTATTGTGGCCCTTAATTGTGAATTCTGATGCAAGTGCAGCAACGCTTTCTTCGGCGCTTTCTAAAATACAGGGTGCATACTCTGTGAATTATCCACAGTTGATGGCAGCATCGGTGTTAGCTATTTGGCCAATGGTTATTATTTATATTTTATTTCAAAAACAATTTATTCAAGGGATTGCTACATCAGGTAGTAAATTATAGAGATAAGGAAGAAAAAAATGTCAATTTCTGTTCAGCTAGAAAACAAAGAATTTCATTTATATAATGACGAAATAAGCTATATAATGCATCTTTTACCAAATGGGCATATTGGGCATTTGTATTATGGAAAAAGAGTAAGCGAAAAAAAATCATATCAATATTTATTTCAAGGAGTATCAAGACCTTTAGGAGCATGTGTTTTTGATGATGACGACACATTTTCTTTACACTATACAAAACAAGAATATGCTTGTTATGGTACAACGGATTTTGGATTACCAGCTTTTTCATTACGTCAATCAGATGGTAGTACATTATCGGATTTTAAGTATAGAGAGCATCGTATTTTACAAGGGAAACCGCATATAAAGGGGTTGCCACACACATATACAAATGATGATTTAGAAGCACAAACATTAGAAATTATTTTAGAAGATAATATCTCAAGTACGATATTGTATTTATATTATACTATTTTTGAAAAATATCCTGTTATTACTAGACATGCCTCATTTGAACAGCTTGGACAAGAAAGTGTGTCGATTGAAAAGGCGATGAGTATCTGCTTAGATTTGCCAGATTCTGTATATGAATGGATGCACTTAGACGGTGCATGGGGAAGGGAAAGACATCTCATCACTTCTAAACTTCAATCGGGGAATCAGTCTATTTATAGCTTAAAAGGAGCGAGTAGTTCAGAACATAATCCGTTTATTGCATTAAAAAGACCGTATACAACAGAAGATATAGGAGAAGCCATAGGATGCTCTCTTGTATATAGTGGTAACTTTTATGCAGGAATAGATGTCAAAACACATGGTATCAGTCGTTTGTTAATGGGGATTCATTCAGATTATTTTTGTTGGGAGTTAAAACCTAATGAACGTTTTGATACACCAGAGGTTGTACTAGTTTATTCAGATTGTGGATTAAATAAAATGAGTCAAATTTACCATGCTTTTTATCGAGAACATTTGATAAGAGGTACTTGGAAAGAAAAACCTCGTCCAGTATTATTAAACAATTGGGAAGCGATGTCCTTTGATTTTGATGAATCGAGTATTCTAGCTTTAGTAGATGAAGCAAAACAAGTAGGTATGGAGTTGTTTGTACTAGATGATGGTTGGTTTGGACATCGTAATCATGATGCATCAGGATTAGGGGATTGGACTGTTAATAAAGAAAAATTACCAAATGGCTTAGAGAGTATTATTTCTCATGTTCATTCATTAGATATGATGTTTGGTTTATGGATTGAACCGGAAATGGTTAATAAAGATAGTTTACTTTATCGAGAGCATCCGGATTGGATAGTACATCATCCGAATAGACGACAATCTCCATCAAGACATCAACACACACTTGACTTATCTAGAGAAGATGTCTATCAAAATATTTATAAGCAACTACATACTTTATTATCTACGAACCAAATCGACTATATTAAATGGGATATGAATCGATATATGACTGAAACATATAGTCTATATTATGATGCACGTCATCAAGGTGAACTTTTCCACCGATATATATTAAACGTCTATCGTTTATATGAGGCACTTACAACAGAATTTCCGCATGTTTTATTTGAATCTTGTGCAAGTGGAGGTGCTAGATTTGATGCTGGTATGCTTTATTATGCTCCTCAAACTTGGACAAGTGATAATACGGATGCTATTGAAAGATTGTTTATTCAATATGGGACGTCTATGGTTTATCCGCTTGTCAGTATGGGATGTCATGTGTCGGAAGTACCTAATCAGCAAGTTAATCGTGTAACACCGTTACACACAAGAGCAAATGTTGCTTTTTTTGGTAATTTTGGATACGAATTAGATTTATCTAAATTAACCGTAGAAGAGAAAAATAGTGTGCGAGAGCATATACAATTTTATAAAACATATCGTGATGTTTTTCAAAAGGGAACATTTTATCGTCTGTTATCGCCATATACAGATATAGATACAGCTTGGCAAGTTATATCAGAAGATAAAAAAACAGTAATTGTTGGATATTACCAACAATTAACGAGAGCAAATAGAGGGTTTAGACGATTTGTTTTAAAAGGAGTATCTCCGGAGAAAATGTATCAATGTCAAAAAGGTGTTTTTTACGGTAATGAACTAATGTGTGTAGGTTTACCAATAGATAATCAAGAGCATGACACAGATTTTTCATCTGTTTTATATGTTTTAAAAGAAATAGAAGAATAAAGGAGTATATTATGGCAACATTATCATTAAAACATATCCATAAACGATATGAGAATGGGTATCACGCCGTCGATAATTTTAATTTAGAAGTTCAAGATAAAGAATTTATTGCATTAGTTGGTCCTTCAGGGTGTGGTAAATCAACTTTATTAAGAATGATTGCAGGATTAGAAGATATTTCTGAGGGGGAATTTTATATTGATGATTTATGTGTGAATGATGTTGAACCTAAAGATAGAGATATTGCAATGGTATTTCAGTCATATGCTTTATATCCACATATGACTGTCTATGATAATATGGCGTTTGCTTTAAAACTGAAAAAAATAAGTAAAGACGAAATAGATAGAAAAGTAAAAGAAACAGCACAAATTTTAGGTTTAGAAAATTTATTAGATAGAAAACCTAAGGCTTTATCTGGTGGACAAAGACAACGTGTGGCACTGGGACGCGCGATTGTTCGTTCTCCAAAAGTCTTTTTAATGGATGAACCTCTTTCTAATTTAGATGCGAAATTACGTGGAGATATGAGAACGGAGATTATCCGTATTCATAATGATTTACAAGCTACAACCATTTATGTTACGCATGACCAAACAGAAGCGATGACAATGGCACATCGTTTAGTCGTTATGAAAGCAGGTGTGATACAACAAATTGGGACACCAAAAGAGATTTATGATTTTCCAATCAATTTATTTGTTGCAGGATTTATTGGTGCTCCTACGATGAATTTTATTGAAGGAACACTTGAAAAAGGTTGTTTTAAAGTAGATGAAACAATTTCTTTAGAGTTACCTTTGGCACAATATCAACAATTAAAAGAAAAGGGTTATGAAAATAAACCAATAGTATTAGGGATTCGTCCAGAAAGTTTATCTAATGATCCATTTGTGATGCAAACTTATGAAAAAGCAATGATAACGTCAAACGTTATGGTAGCTGAATTACTTGGTGCTGAATATATTGTGCATACGCAAATCGGTTGTCAAAAGATAAAAGCAATTGTACATAGTAGACAACATATTCAAATGGATCAAGAGATTACCTTGGCATTCGATATGAATAAGGCACATTATTTTGATAAGAATACAGAACAAAATATTTTATTATCATAACGATATTTATTAGAAAGAGAGGGATAACGATGAAAAAATGGGTGTTGAAAATAGGTGTAGTAGCACTGGTGGGTTTATCTTGTGTATCCAAACAATCCAATATATATGCACAGTCTAGCGAAAAATTAGTAGAGTCAAATGTTTTATTGGGAAAAATACCAACGTCCAATGCAACTACGAAAATTGGTTCTGGTGATTCTACAACACCGCAAGTTCAGATTTTAAATCCAGAAGGAGCTACTGACGGGCAAATTAGTCAATCAGATGATGCGATGTCTACAAAAGTGATTGTAGGGAATGAAGTTGGTGGAGATGATAATGGATATAATCAATGGCAACATGTATATTTGCAATACGATTTAGAAAAAATAAGAGAGTTAAAACGATTAAAATTATATCGGAATAGTTATCCAAATGCTGTATCTACGTTTAAAGATGTGAAAATAGAAGTATCTCAAACTGCAGATTTTAAACAATCAACGACGGTATTTAACACAACAGATGTCATTGAAACGCCTGAAACAAAAGAAAAACCACAAATTGTAGATTTAGAAAATCCTATTCAAGCGAGATACATTCGTATTTGGGGGAAAGGGCATTATATTCAAAATACGAATAGCTCATGGAAAGGATACAGTAATGGCATATTGTTTTCAGAAATTGAAGCTATTGCGAATGTACCTGAATCTGAAGTGGTTGTGCCAAAAGAGTTAGAATTGCGTAATATAGCTCTTGGAAAACTTCCTTTTGTGAAAGGGTTAACACCCGTAGATATTGAAAAGATAAGTGATGGTAAACTGAATACAGGGTATGCTATTCATCAGACACCTGGAGAAAATCAACTTCAATTTGAATATAAGAATGTATATCAAATCAAAGAAGTTCATTTTAAATTAGAAGAGGGAACATATAAACATGTTAAAATAGAGGTAAGCTCTTCTCCAACATCACTTGGAACAACTATTTTTTCCAAACAGCAATTTACCCAAGGGAAAGATATAGAGAAAGTTATTTTAGATAAAGCGTTATCTGGGAAAATTGTGCGATTTACTGTTGAAAAAGATGCACAGTCACCTGTTAAATATAATGAAGTTGAAATTTTAGCATCAGGAAAGGATTTTGATGAAACAAGACCAGACTATATGATGCCAGAAACACCTTATAATAAACTAGTTTGGTCAGATGAATTTAACGAAGATACTATTGATGAAAGTAAGTGGCAAATTATTGATGGTATGGTAAATCATGCTGCTATTTATAATCGTAAAGCAGTTAGTATTGTGAAAGACGGAGATAATAGTTATTTAGCGGTTAACAGTCGTAATTATAATAGTACACAAGCGCTTATTGATGCAGTTGGTATTGATAGATATACAAAAGATAATATTCCAAGTAAAGTAACATGGTCGTCGGGTCGTCTTGAATCTAAAGATAAATTTTCGTTTCAATTTGGGCGTGTAGCTGTTAGAGCAAAAGTGAATGATTCAAAAGGGATTTGGCCAGCTATTTGGATGTTAGCACAAGATGAAACAGGACATGATGAAATTGATATTTTAGAGTATTTAGGTCAAGATTCATGGGATGCTTGGACAACCAATCATTATGGTATTTTAGCTAAAAATAAAGGTTCACACGGAGTACCGACAAAAAATTATGAAGCGTGGAGTCAAGCATTTCATGTATATGAAGTAGAATGGTCACCAACACATATTTCATGGTACATAGATGGTAAAAAAGTGTTTACATCTACTCAAGGACAAGAGTTAGATAGTATGCATCATCGTCCAATGTTTCCGATTTTAGAAACACAAGTTGGTGACGGTTGGGTTGGCGATGTCGATTATAGCAAACGTTTAACAAAACAAGACAGTAATTATTTGATTGACTGGATAAGAGTGTATCAAACAGAAGATGCACCGATAGCACGATTTGATAATCTTGATACACCAAATGAATCAACAGCATATCATATTCGTCCAATCGTTAAAACGGACGGTCTAACCTTTGTGTCACATGGTGAACAACAATATGAAAATAAAAATAATTTCTTCTATGGTGGACAACCACGATATGAAAATAGTCGATTGTATGTAAAAGAAGGATCAGAAAATCAATCGCTTATTTATAAAGTAAATGGTGTTAAAGATGTGCATTTAACGACTTATTATCAAACATTAAGTGATGTTTCTCAATATAATTCTAGAGCATGGGCAAATGAAGGTGCATCTATTCGATCAACTGTTGTTCAAAAAGATTCATTAGATTTTAAAATTGAAACATCATTAAATGGAAAAGATTGGACGCCGTATCAATCGTTACGTGTTGTTGATAATTTTGTAGATGCTTATCCAGCCTATGCACGAACAACATTTGATGCGTATGATTTGCCGAGTGGAACAAAATATGTAAAAGTTATTTTCCCGAATTACAAAGGTGCAATGTATACTTTGAGAAATGGATCTGTTCAATCGGTTAAACATACCGATATTCAATTAGCAAAAGTTACTTTTTTAACAGATAATATTATAGATAAGTCTGATTTAGAAGCATTGAAAAATAAAGTAGAGGCATTGGAAAAAGATTCGTACATAAGTGGAATGGAGAAACTAGAACAAGTTTTAAAACAAGCAAAAAATGTACTATCATTATCAACAGCTACTCAAGAAGATATAGATGATGTGACAAAGCAATTAGAAGAGGCACTTGGACAACTTATTGAAAAAAAAGTGTTTATGTCAATAGATAAAAAAGTAACGGTTACAACAGCTAAAACGGAAAAAACAGATGACCTCTCTTTTGTAGTGAAAGATGCGACAGAAGAATCAGAAAAACAATTTGATAAGCAAGTAGATATATACGATATGTATTTTGTATCAAATAAAACAAAAGAAAAAGTATCGTTTGAACAAGAAGCACATGTTAGTGTCATGAAAAAAGATGACCGTAAAGTAGAACAAGTCTATTTTTTAAATGGGGATAAAAAAGAACCAATACCTTTTACTGTTACAGATAAAGAAATCTTATTTACTGTTAAACATTTTAGTCATTATGCAGTGGTTTATAATGAAGGTAAAACGAAAAAACCATTTGCTATCAAACCAGAAATTACTAAGTCAAATACGGTGTCCATGAGTAGTTCTTTATTAAAAAATAAAGTTTCTGAAGAGAGAAAGTTACCGAAAACAAATGAAGAAAAATCTTATGTAGATGTACTCATCGGTAGTTTATTATTAGGATTAGGATGCTTTGTTTTTAAAGTAAAGGATAATAGAATTTAACATATATGTATATATAAAAAGGATTGATATGATAAAGTATCAATCCTTTTTATGATACTTTATGTTATAAAATTAAAATAGTTTGTTTTTATTTTATACAGGATTGATGAAAGAGTATGTTTTTAAAAGTATATGCCTTTCCCGATATCTCAAAAAGTGGTATGATAAAAAAGAGTATAAATTTTTAAGATAGAGGTAAAAAAATGACCGTAACTGTTCAAGAGCTAGTGAATACATTAAGATTGAAGGTACAGCATGGGGAGGCATTTTTAGAAAGACATATTTTTACTAGTGAATTATCTAGGCCGGGTGTTGAATTAACGGGATACTTTGAATATTATGATGAGCGGCGTATCCAAGTCCTAGGAATGACTGAAATATCGTTTATTCAAAAATTAGATAAACAAGAAGCACTTGATGTTATGAGAAAATTATGTGCGCATGAAACACCTGCATTTATTATTGCACGTAATTTAGAAGCACCGATGTGTTTAGTAGAAGCTGCTGAAAAGGCGTGTATTCCGATTTTACAAACATCAAGTAAGACAACGAGCGTCATTAGTAATTTAACCAATTATTTAGAAAGTAAATTAGCAGAGCGTGTTTCTATGCACGGTGTGTTTATTGATATATTTGGTGTTGGTGTATTGCTTACGGGAGATAGCGGTGTTGGAAAAAGCGAGACAGCTCTTGAGTTGTTACAACAAGGGCACCGTTTAGTTGCAGATGATAGAGTTGATTTTTATCAAGTGGATGAGTTAACGCTTATTGGAGAGTCTCCGAGTATTTTGAAAAATTTATTAGAAGTACGAGGTATTGGTATTATTGATGTGATGACATTATTTGGTGTCGGTTCTGTTCGTGATACGAAAAAATTAGATTTAATTGTTAGACTTGAAGTGTGGAATGAACATAAAACATTTGATCGATTAGGGAATGGGCAACAAAGAGTTCGTATTTTAGACGTAGATGTGCCACAAATTTCTATTCCAGTTAAAATGGGACGTAATTTAGCGAATATTGTTGAAGTAGCAACGATGAATTATCGTGCTAAAGGAATGGGATTTGATGCAACAGAAGTTTTTCAAAATAATTTAAATAAACTTATTCAAGAAAATACAAAAAATTAAGGAGATTATAATGACATCATTAGCTATAAATCCAGAAATTGTATCTTTTTTTGGTCTGTCTATTCGTTGGTATGCCGTCATTATGGTATCCGGTGCTTTTTTAGCAACTATTCTATCGAATAGAGAAGGACAACGAAAAGGACTTCCAAAAGATTTTTTTACAGATTTAGTGTACTATTTATTTCCAGTTGGAATTTTAGGGGCACGTATTTATTATGTCGTCTTTAAATTTGAAGATTATCAACATGATTTATTACGTATCTTTTATATATGGGAAGGTGGCCTAGCCATTTATGGAGGATTGCTTGCTGGTATTGTCTTTTTATATTGGTATGCTAAGAAATTTAATATACCAACTTTTATTTTGCTAGATATTATTACACCGGGCGTGTTATTGGCACAAGCGATAGGAAGGTGGGGTAACTTTGTCAATCAAGAAGCTTATGGTGCCCCAGTTACACGTGCTTATTTAGAGCAACTACATTTGCCTAACTTTATTATTGAGCAAATGAATGTGAATGGACAGTATTATCAACCAACTTTTTTATATGAATCTGTTTTAAGTGTGATTGGCTTTGTGTTGTTAATGGTGTTTCGCCGAAAACTAAAAGGATTAAAAATTGGAGATACGACACTGTTTTATGTTATTTGGTATGGTATAGAGCGTTTCTTTGTAGAGGGTATGCGTTCAGATAGTTTATGGTTAGGGCCATTAAGAGTATCTCAAGCATTATCACTTGTATTAGTGGTTTTATCCATCTGTATGTATGTATATCGTCATCGTAAAGATGTATCGCTCTATGAAATGTATCAGTATGAAAACCAGTTAGGAAGTGTGTAGATGAAACAAAAGATTGCTGTATTAGGTGCTGGTTCTTGGGGAACGGCATTGGCGACTTGTTTAGTCGAAAATGGGCATGATGTATGTTTGTGGGGAAACAATCAAGATGATATTGATTGTATCAATGAATACCATAAAAATGAAAGATATTTAAAAGATATTTTATTGCCTGAACAATTAAGAGCTACTATAAATTTGAATGAAGCACTTGAACAGGTGGATTGTATTTTATTTGTTGTGCCTACAAATGCTATTCGACAAGTAGCACAACAAGTGAATATGGCTATAACGTCTAAACCTTACATTGTACATGCAAGTAAAGGTTTGGAGCAAGGTAGCCATAAACGTATTTCGCAAATTTTATCAGAAACATTAGATAAAGATGTGTATAAGGATATTGTGGTGTTGTCTGGGCCAAGTCATGCAGAAGAAGTGGCTAGAAAAGATTTAACGACGATTACGGCTGCGTGTCAAAATAATCAATCGGCAAAATATGTACAATCATTGTTTATGAATAAGTATTTTAGAATTTACACAAATGAAGATGTTGTCGGTGTTGAATATGGAGCAGCTTTAAAAAATATTATTGCATTAGGTGCTGGTATTGTAGCTGGACTAGGATATGGTGACAATGCCAAAGCAGCACTTGTGACGAGAGGACTTGCTGAAATTACGAGATTTGGTATGTATTTTGGTGCAGAACCATTAACATTTATCGGATTAAGTGGTGTTGGTGATTTAATTGTGACATGTACGAGCGTGCATTCGAGAAATTGGCAATTAGGTTACCGATTAGGAAAAGGTCTTTCTTTACAAGAAGCAATGGAAGAAATTGATATGGCAGTTGAAGGTGTTTGGACAACGAAAGCAACTTATGAAATTGCACATCAAGAACAAATAGATATGCCGATTACAAAGGCAATTTATGAAGTGCTATACCATAATAAAAATGTGAAGCAAGCGATTGTTGAATTGATGGCACGAGATGGAAAAAGTGAAGAAATAAAGGAGATATCATGATGAAAAAAGTGAAAAAAGCGATTATTCCAGCCGCTGGATCAGGGACACGTTTATTACCGGCTACAAAAGCAATGGCAAAGGAAATGATGCCAATTGTTGATAAACCAACTATTCAACTGATTGTGGAAGAAGCTGTTGCATCTGGTATAGAAGATATTTTAATTATTACTGGTAAAGGTAAACGACCTATTGAAGATCATTTTGATGCAAATATTGAATTAGAAGCAACATTGCGTGAAAAAGGTAAATATGATTTGTTGAAACTAGTGGAATCAACATCAGGTGCTAATATTTATTTTGTACGTCAACCGTATCCAAAAGGATTGGGAGATGCTGTTTTACAAGCTAAAGCATTTGTTGGTGATGAACCTTTTGTTGTATTATTAGGTGACGATATTATGCATGATGAGGTACCATTAACAAAACAGTTGATTGATAGCTATGAAAAAACACATACAGCACAAATTGCTGTCATGGAAGTTGAACCGCACCAAACAGGTAGTTATGGCATCATTGATGTCGATTCTGAATTAGAAGAAGGTTTATACAATGTGAAACGCTTTGTAGAAAAACCAAAACCTGAAGAAGCTCCAAGTAATTTAGCGATTATTGGACGTTATTTATTAACGCCAGAAATTTTTGAAATTTTAGAAACATTGGAACCGGGTGTTGGAGGAGAAATTCAACTAACGGATGCGATTGACCGTTTAAATCGTACACATCGTGTTTTTGCAAAAGTATTCCGTGGGATTCGTTATGATACAGGGAATAAATTAGGCTTAATTACGACGAATATTCAATATGGTTTATCTCACCCAGAAGTCAAAGAAGGATTGAAAGAATATATCATTCAATTAGGTAAAATTTTAGAACAAGAAAAATAAGGAGTATATATGGATAAAATATTTGATGTCATTATTATTGGTGCGGGCCCTGGAGGGATGACGGCGGCATTATATGCTTCACGTGCCAATTTATCAGTGTTAATGTTAGAACGTGGTGTTCCAGGAGGAGAAATGCTGAATACATCAGAAATTGAAAATTACCCTGGATATGTGTCTATTTTAGGCCCAGATTTAGCAAATAAAATGTATGAAAGTGCGATGCACTTTGGTGCAGAATATGCTTATGGAGATGTGACAGACATTACACTCGAAGAGGATATAAAAGTCGTTCATGCAGGTAAAAAAACATACCGTGCTTATGCTATTATTATTGCGACAGGATCACATCATCGTTTATTAGGTGTTGATGGAGAAAGTCAATATAGCGGCCGAGGTGTTAGCTATTGTGCTGTTTGTGACGGTGCATTTTTCAAAGATAAAGAATTGATTGTTGTTGGTGGAGGAGATTCTGCTGTTGAAGAAGGTACATATTTGACGCAGTTTGCATCAAAAGTAAGTATTGTACATCGTCGTGATGCATTACGTGCACAAAAGATTTTACAAGATAGAGCTTTTAAAAATGATAAAATAACATTTATTTGGGATAGTGTTGTTGAAGAAATTTTAGGAGAAGATAATGCTGTTAGTGGTGTTCGTTTAAAAAATGTTAAAACGAATGAAGTTTCAACAGTATCTGCTGCAGGCGTATTTATTTATGTTGGATTGCTGCCAAATACAGAAGCATTTAAAAATTTAGGCATTACAGATGATGAAGGTTGGATTTTAACAAATGATCAAATGGAAACAGTCATTCCGGGTGTGTTTGCTATTGGAGATGTTCGACAAAAAACATTACGTCAAGTAGCAACAGCTGTTGGAGATGGTGCCCAAGCAGGTCAAGGTGTATATCATTTTATTGAAACACTAAAAGAAAAACAAGCACAATAAGGAGATAAAATGGGCAGACGAGAACAAAGATTACAAAGAGAACGACAAGAAAAACGTCAAAAAGGAGCACGTTCAAATAAATGGGTAACAGCACTAGCTATATTATTAGCAATCATAGGTATAGTGTTGATTTTCTCAAATCAAATTCGTAACATGATGTTAACACATCAGATTACACAACAAAAACCTGTCACGGTTAGTGAAATTGCTGAAAACAAAAAAGTAGAAGCGAATTTTGATTATGCAGATATTCATCCAATTAGTTTTGAAACAGTATTACAAGCAAGTTTAGCCAATGCTAAAGTACCGTCTATTGGTGAAATCGCTGTACCGTCCGTAGGTATTAAGTTGACGATTGCTAAAGGCGTGAGTGATTTGAATATGTTAGTTGGTGCTGGAACACTTCGTGCCGATCAAGAAATGGGAAAAGGGAATTATCCATTGGCTAGTCACTATACAACAGCCGGAGATGGTAAAATGTTGTTTACACCATTATTAAATATTCAAAATGGGGCAAAAGTTTACTTAACTGATTTAGAAAATGTTTATGAATATGAAGTATACTGGCATGAAACAGTTGCACCAGAGCGTGTGGAATTAGTGGATGATACACCAGATGAAGATATTGTGACGTTGATTACATGTGCTGATTTAGAAGGGCTACAACGCTATGTTGTGCGTGGACGTTTGAAGAATAAAACGAGTGTTAAAGATGCACCACAAGAAGCTAAAGATGCTTTTAATTTAGAAAGTAGAACATTCTAATAGGAGAACTATATGAAAACATTATTTTTAATTTATGGTGGGAAAAGTCAAGAACACGATATTTCTATTCTGACAGCATTTAATATCTTAAAAGCTATTTCTTATGATACTTATACAGTAAAACCAATTTATATTCAAAAAAATGGAGATTGGATTTTAGGGCAGACATTAACACAACCTGTTGAAAATGAAGCTGTTTTAACATGGGAAAAAGTAGGACAATCTGTTTTACCAACGGTTGTAAAAGAAGAAAATGCCGTTGTCTTTCCTGTGTTGCATGGGCCAAATGGAGAGGATGGTACTGTTCAAGGTTTATTTGAAATTCTTGATACTGCTTATGTTGGGACAGGTGTTTTAGCAAGTGCATGTGGTATGGATAAAATTATTTCAAAAAAATTATTTGCACAAGCTGGTTTACCACAATTACCTTATGTGACTATTTTGAAAAAGCAATGGTTATCTAGTGCTGAAACAGTCGTGACACTTTGCGAAAAAGAATTAACGTATCCAATGTTTGTAAAGCCAGCTAATTTAGGTTCAAGTGTAGGGATTTCAAAAGCAACGAATAAAGATGAGTTAATCAAAGCGATTGAATTAGCTTTATCCTTTGATAGACGTGTTGTCGTTGAAAAAGGTGTGATTGCTAGAGAATTGGAAGTTGCTGTCTTAGGACATGATGATATAAAAGCATCTGTTGTTGGTGAAGTAGTAAAAGTGGTTGATTTTTATGATTTTGAAGAAAAATATAAAAACAATCAAGCAACTTTACAAATTCCAGCACAAATTCCAGAAGATATTAGCGAAACATTACGACAATATGCTATTCAAGCTTTTGAAGCGATTGATGGCAGTGGTTTAACAAGATGTGACTTTTTCTTAACGGAAGATAATAAAATTTATATCAATGAAGTAAATACTTTGCCAGGATTTACACAATTTAGTATGTATCCTTTATTATGGGAAGCTACGGGTATCCCTTATGCTGATTTAGTGAATATGCTATTAGATTTAGCTGTTAAAAGATATGAAGAAAAAAGAGCATATCAAATGGTAGAATAATAAAATTCCACATCTAACGATGTGGAATTTTTATAATAATGAATTGAAAAGGAAAGTATCCACTGATATACTTAGTTTAATGTTAAATGAAATGAGTGAAGAATATGAGAGAAATGACGATTGTTGAAATCGTGAAAGCTGTAAGAGCCATTGATTATACATCAAGTAATCGTTTTGCACCTGTTACAAATGTACAATTTAATACATCACTTTGCACAACAGGGAGTTTATTTGTCCCTTTAAGAGGAAATAGTGATGGGCATGATTATGTTGAAAAAGCAATTGAACAAGGTGCGACTGTGACATTTTGGGACAGATCACAAGATGAAGCACCAGAGGGGATTGCGTGTATTTTTGTGGATGATACATTACAAGCATTTCATGATCTAGCAAGTTACTATTTGGAAACAACTCAGATGAAAGTAGTGGCCATTACAGGAAGTAATGGAAAAACAACAACAAAAGATATGGTTGCTGCTATTTTAGAAACGTCTTATTCTGTGTATAAAACACAAGGAAACTATAATAATGAAATAGGTGTACCAAAAACAATTTTAGATGCTCCTGAACAAACGGATATACTTGTTTTGGAAATGGGTATGGATGGATTTGGACAAATCGAGCAATTATCTACATTAGCAAAACCGATGATAGCTGTGATTACATTGATTGGCGATAGCCATTTAGAATTTTTAGGTTCTCGAGAAGGAATTGCTAAAGCCAAATTAGAAATGACAGCTGGTTTACGTGATAAAGGTATCCTTATTGTACCTGTTGATGAACCATTATTACAAAATAAGTATCCTTTTACACAAACATTTGGTGAACAAAAAGATGCTTTCTTATGTATTGAAAATATTTCAACTAATCAGTATGGAACGCACTTTACACTAAAAAATAGTGACCAATCTATCCAATTAAAGATTATTGGTAAATATAATGCAAAAAATGCTGCAGCTGCTATATTGGTAGGAAACTTTTTCCAAGTTCCTATGGAAACGCAAATTCAAGCATTAGCAACATTTACACTAACCGCTAATCGAACAGAATGGGTGGATGGGATTTATCATACAACATTATTAAATGACGCATATAATGCTAGCCCAACATCTATGAAAGCAATATTGAAAGATTTCCAAACCTTAAGCGTATCTGGAAGAAAAATTGCTGTGTTGGGAGATATGCGTGAATTAGGGCAAGAGAGTGATATCTTACATGCTAGTATCGCAAGTGTTATTGATGAACATCATTTAGATTGTTTATATTTATTTGGTGAACATATGCGAGCATTAAAAGAGGTGCTAAGCACTAAACAAATACCTGTGTTTTATGAAAAAGACAATCACGATACATTCATTCAATTATTGAAAAATACATTACAAGAGAAAGATACAATTTTAATAAAATCCAGTTTTGGCACGAATTTATTATCCGTCGTAGAAGCATTAAAAAATCCAAACAATTAAGGTGAATGGTTTGAAAAATATATGCTAAAACGTTATACTAAATGATGACTTTATATGAAAGGTAGAGGTGTAAAATATGAGAGTAAGACGAACAGAACGACTAATTGATATGACACAATATTTAATATCTAATCCGATAAAATTGATTCCACTATCTTTTTTTGCCAGTAAATATGACGCTGCAAAATCATCGATTAGTGAAGATTTATTCATTATTAAAGAAACCCTTGAAAAAAGAGGAACAGGGACTGTTGAAACGATTCCCGGAGCTGCGGGTGGAGCACGGTATATTCCGCTGATGTCCATTTATGACGCCAAACAAACATTATCTTTTTTACAATCTAAATTAGAAGATCCTGAGCGTGTACTTCCGGGAAATTATGTCTATATTTCAGATTTACTAAGTGATCCTAATTTATTATCACGTATTGGAAAACTTATTGCGACATTATACATGACAAAACGTATTGATGTTGTTATGACTGTTGCAACAAAGGGTGTTCCTCTTGCTCAAGCTGTTGCACACGAATTAGGTGTACCGTTTGTTATTGTAAGACGTGACTCAAAAGTAACAGAAGGGGCTACTGTGAGTGTGAATTATGCATCACCAACATCGACACGTGTGGAAAGAATGGAATTATCTAAACGTAGCTTAAAAGCAGGTGAACGTGTCTTAATTGTAGACGACTTCTTAAAAGGAGGCGGAACAGTGAATGGTATGTATAGTTTAGTTGAAGAGTTTGAAGCAAAAGTAGCAGGTATTGCTGTTTTGATTCAAGCAAAATTCCAAGGTAAACTAGAAGTACCGTCATTTACGTCTTTATTAAAAATTGACCAATTAGATTATCGTACAAAATTTATTAAAACAAGTTTAGGTAACTATATAGAAAAACGTACAAAATAAAACTATATGGAGAATAAGATGATACAAGAAGTGACATCCTTACAAAATGCACAAGTAAAATTGTGGAAAAAATTACTCACGGCAAAAGGTCGAAAAAAAGAACAACTATATGTCCTTGAGGGGTATCATTTAGTGTTGGATGCGTTAAATAGTCAACAAGTCTTATATTGTATGATGTCGAAAGAGGTCTATGAACGATTAACCATACAGATTGATGTTCCAATATATATTTTATCTGAGAGTATCTTGAAAGAAATTTCAGAAACAACAACGTCACAAGCTATTTTTTGTGTCGTTAAGATGTCTAAAAAAGTATTAGAAAAACCAAAAGGGAAGTATATCTTATTAGACAGTTTACAAGATCCTGGGAATGTTGGAACGATTATTCGGACAGCAGATGCTGCGGGCTTTCAAGGTGTTGTGATTGGGAAAAATTGTGTCGATATTTATAATGGAAAAACAGTACGTTCGATGCAAGGGAGTCAGTTCCATATTCCGATTTATCACATGGATTTATGTGAGTCTATTGCTTTATTCAAAAAAGAAAACATATCTGTTTTTGGTACAGAATTAAATCATAAAGCTATACATTTGCAAGATGTTCCATATAAAGAACATTGTGCAATTATTGTCGGAAATGAAGGAAATGGTATTCAAAAAGACATTTTAAACATGACAACACAAAATGTGTATATTCCTATTTTAGGACAAGCAGAATCATTAAATGTTGCCGTGGCTGCTGGGATTATGATGTATCATTTTGTAAAAAAATAGGAGGGTATTATGGTTGTTGATATTATTGCAGGAGCGTATGCTTTATTTATATTATTTGCGATTGCAACAAGTTGGAGAAGAATTCCGAAATCAGCTTTAACAAGTTTATTTTCAGGAGCTGTTTTATTAGCTTATTGTGTAGTGCTACATATCAATCAACAGTTAGTCAATCACACATTTGTCGTGATACTATCTGTGACATTATTGCAGTTAGCACCATTTGAGATTGCATTACGAAAAGGACGTATTAACTGGCTACATCATACGATACGCTTTGCATTACATGCGTATATCGTATGGGCGTTAGTACTTTAATGAGAAAGGATATTATACATGGCACACGTTTTATACTACAGTTCACTTTGTCCAGATACTCCACCATTTGTAGAAGCATTAAAAGAAAGAAATATTTCATACGAAGCGGTAGATATTACAGAAAGTATGAAAAACCTAAAACGTTTTTTACAGTTGCGTGATGAACGTGTTGAATTCAATGAACGAAAAAAATGGGGATTTGTTGGAGTTCCTGTGCTAGTCACTGAAAACAATCAATTTATATTTGATTTTAATGATATTTTAGGGACAACATGCACACCACCAGTTATTTAATGGATAAAAAAGTGAGTATATGGGTAGCGAATGGTATCTACTATTCGCTACCTTTTTCTGCACTTAAAATGGTATTGTGGCATTAAAATATATTGTCTTATCTGATGAAGACGTAAAAATATAGTCTTTTATCTGATTTTTTTATTTTAGTATGCTTTTATGAAAATAATTGATTAACTAAAGAAAATACTTGAAAAAGTTATCAGTATTTGATAATATATATCAGTACGTTTGTACAGAACGTAGGCGTGGGAGGGGAAATCTTTTAAACCCCATTAAACCACATCACGGACTTAATCAAGGAGGAATGTTTCGTGGCTAAAAAAGTTGTCAAAATTGTTAAATTGCAAATCCCTGCAGGAAAAGCAACACCAGCTCCACCAGTAGGGTCAACATTAGGTCAAGCACAAGTAAACATCATGGGATTCTGTAAAGAATTCAATGCACGTACAGCTGACCAAGCAGGTTTAATTATTCCTGTTGTTATTAGTGTTTATGAAGATCGTTCATTCGATTTCGTAACAAAAACACCACCAGCTGCAGTATTATTGAAAAAAGCAGCTAAAGTAGAAAAAGGTTCTGGAGAACCTAACAAGAAAAAAGTAGCGACAGTTACTCGTCAACAAGTTAAAGAAATCGCTGAATTAAAAGCACCAGATTTAAACGCAGCAAGCGTAGAAGCTGCTATGCGTATGGTTGAAGGTACAGCACGTTCAATGGGCTTCACCGTAGCTGACTAATCAGTCAAAACCGACACAGACAGCTTCTCATACTAGATTAAAACAAGGTCTTTAATCTGTGGGAGGTCAAACCGTTAAAACCACAATAGGAGGAAGAAAAATGGCAAAGAAAAGTAAAAAATTCCAAGCAGCTGCTGCGAAAATTGATGCAACAAAATCATATTCAGCAGAAGAAGCAGTTGCATTAGTAAAAGAAACAGACTATGCAAAATTTGACGCAACAGTTGAAGTTGCTTACCGTTTAGGTATTGATACAAGAAAAGCAGACCAACAATTACGTGGTGCTATCGTATTACCACATGGTACTGGTAAAACAGCTCGTGTATTAGTATTTGCTAAAGGCGAAAAAGCGAAAGAAGCAGAAGCAGCTGGAGCAGATTTTGTTGGTGAAGTTGACTTAATCGAAAAAGTTGCAGGTGGATGGTTCGACTTCGATGTTATCGTTGCAACACCTGACATGATGGGTCAAGTTGGTCGTTTAGGTCGTGTATTAGGACCTAAAGGCTTAATGCCAAACCCTAAAACTGGTACAGTAACAATGGATGTTACAAAAGCTGTTGAAGAAATCAAAGCTGGTAAAGTAACATACCGTGCTGATAAAGCAGGTAACTTACACGTAACAGTTGGTAAAGTATCATTCGATAACGAAAAATTATTAGAAAACTTAAAAGCAATCCATGAAACAGTTGTTCGTATCAAACCATCAACTGCTAAAGGACAATACATTAAAAATGTATCATTAACATCTACATTAGGACCTGGTGTTCGTGTAGATAGCAACACATTATAATAGAAGATATAAGACCAGTAGATTTCTCTACTGGTCTTATTGATTATTTATGAAAAAAGGTTCTTCGTTAAATTGTGTTCGCAGAAGTAATCTACCAATATTGATTTAATGAAGAGTAAAAAAGCTTGAAATCAACATATTTAAGATGTTGATTTTAAGCTTTTTATTGATATAATTCTATTTTACTGTTCGCTTTTAATAGCGAGTGCAATACCAATACCACCACCAACACAAAGTGTTGCCAATCCGTATGTTCCTTTTGTTTCTTTTAGTTGATGTAAAAGAGAAACAACAATTCTCGCTCCGGAAGCACCGATTGGGTGTCCTAAAGCAATAGCTCCACCAGACATATTAACTTTTTCTTGATTTAATCCAAGTTCATGTATCACGGCAAGACTTTGAGCGGCAAATGCTTCATTCAGTTCAATACAATCAAAATCCTCGAGAGTGAGGCTAGTTTTTTGACATAGTGTATGAACAGCATTAACGGGAGCCATTCCCATATAGTCTGGGTCATTTCCAATTTCAGAATAACCGAGTATACTTGCTAGTATAGGTAAGTTGTGTTGTTGTGCATAATCACGTGTTGTTAAGAGTAATGCTGCTGCACCATCATTTAATGGAGAAGCATTTCCTGCTGTTACCGATCCGTTTTTATCAAAGACGGGAGGGAGTTTCCCTAGAGAATTTAATGAGATATTTAAACGAATACTTTCATCTTGAGTTAGTTCATCAATAGCACATAATGACTCGTGTTGAATATGTTGAATGGCTTTTTGATGTGAGTAGAATGCAAAATTATCTTGTTCTTCACGTGTAATGTGGTATTTTTTAGCAATATTTTCAGCGGTAATACCCATGTGTTGCTGACTAAAAGCATCTGTCAATCCGTCGACTAAAATACTGTCGAATAATGATTGATGTCCATATTTAGCACCTGTTCGTTCATTGATTGCGTAGTGTGGAGCATTTGACATGCTCTCTGTACCACCGGCTAATATCATGTTTGCATCACCTAAAGCTAAAGATTGATAAGCTAACATAATCGCTTTTAAGCCTGAGCCACAAACTTCATTAACCGTCACGGCAGGAGTTTGTTGGTTTAATCCACTTTTTAAAGCAATTTGACGAGCAGGATTTTGTCCATTATTCGCTTGTAGAACATTGCCAAAAATAGCGTAATCAACAGAATCTTTATTTATTTTTGTTTTTTCAAGTAATGTAGTGGATACTATTGTACCTAGTTCAACAGCAGAATATTGACGTAATCCTCCTAAAAATTTACCGATAGGTGTCCGTAATGCACCAACAATGACAATATCTTTCATAATTATTCATCCTTTTTAAAATCTCTTGTTTACCATAACATATTCTAATTTTGTGGTATAGAGTTTTAAAGAATTTTTAAATTTTCCAAAATGGATATGACGCTAAAGATACTTTTATTTCTTTTGTTTTAGTAGCACTTACTTCACCGTCTATTTGCATCGTAGCATGTTTAGGTAGATGCAATGTTGCAGAAATATCATGATGATTGAAAAGAACTTTATCATTTAAATGTTTTTGTTGAAATAGTTTTGGTATAAAGCGGATAATATCTTTAAAACCGACATCGTGTAAGACAACAATGCTGAATTGATTGTCCATTAAAGATAAACTAGGCTCCATATAGATACCACCACCAAAATAAGGATTATTCATCACACAAACAAGGAAAGCGTGATTGAATGTTTTGGTAATGCCTGACGACGTTTCAATGGTGCATGTAAATGTTTTAAAGCGAAATAATGCTCTTAAAACATTGATAAAATAAACTGCAAAACCAAGTCCGATTTTATTTAATTTTTCTTTAAGCAAAGATTGTTCAGTCATAGCAACCACTTGTGCATCAAATCCGACACCAAAGCTATTGATAGCAATACCGTTTTCTGTTTGTAAGATAGGGACTTGTATCGTTTCTTTGGCGTATAATAATTTTTTCAAGTGGGAAATAGGGGACTTGGTGCTAGGGAAATATCTCGAAAAATCATTTCCCGTACCGGCAGGTATAAAACCAACGGGTATATGTAAGTTCATGCTGACAAGTGTTTCGATGACTTCGTGTAATGTGCCGTCGCCACCAATGACTAAAAATAAAATATTTTCTTGTTGACAATATTCTTTGGCGATGCGTCTTGTTAAGGAATAAGCATGTTCTTTATAGGCTGTTTTAAACAGAATATAAGGGATATGAACACGAGATAAATATGCTGTGACCTCGTTTGATAGGTGAAGTCCTTTTCCACCACCTGATTGTTCATTCACTAGAATATAGACTTTATCTTTTGACATAGTTGTTCTCACTTCCATAGAATATGTTTATTTTACGATATTTTTTTTAAAAATGCTAGAAAACTTGAGGAAGTGACAAAAATGTGACAAAATAAGAAAGACAAATAAAAAGGAGGCAAAATATGTTTACACCAGCACAAATGATGACAGCCTTTAGTTTGCTGAAAAGTCCTACATCTATATCGCAATATGTGACAGATGCAAAAGAAAAAGGGTATACAACACTTGTATTAAGTGAATGGCAAACTTTATCCAGTGCTGTATCATTTTTTAATGAGTGTCAAAAACAACATGTCAAACCAATTATCGGACTAACATTTCCAATAGATCAAATGATTCTTGTAGCTATTTCGATGAATGAAAAAGGATATTTAGAGCTCGTTGATTTATCAAGTCAACTATTGCTAGAACAATTTTCTGTAAAGCAATTATCAAATTATCAGCATATTACGTTTTTAACAACACAAAATATCACAAGAGAACAGCTGACATATCTATGTGAGTATATTGATAAAAAATTTTTACGTATTAGTGTATATGCTGATGACACTAAACACATATCTCTTGCACGTGAGTATCAAATTGATACGATTGCCAATCGTGTTGTGAAATATTTGAACCCGACAGATTATTTAACACTTAAAGTATTACAATCTATTGAAGATAATACAACTATTGAGGAAACAATGACAGGGCAAACGGGAGCAGATTATTTACCTTATGCACAACAATTTAAAGAAAACTTTCGAGAGTATTCTGATATTTTGTATCAAACAGAACAATTTTATGAGAGTATTGATACGCATATTCCTTTACATCAATCACTACTTCCAAAATTTAGTACGCATGCTTATGATGAATTAAGACAGATTGCTTATGCTGGATTAGAAAAAAGAGGACTACAGTTACCTGTTTATCAAGAACGTTTGGAAAAAGAATTATCAATTATCAATCAAATGGGATTTTCAGATTATTTTTTAATTGTTTGGGATTTGATGACGTATGCACATCAAGAGGGGATTATGACAGGAGCAGGGCGTGGCTCATCTGCTGCTTCATTAGTGTCTTATTGTTTAAATATTACACAAGTAGATCCTATTCAAAATCAGTTACTATTCGAGCGTTTTTTAAATCCAGAAAGATATACTATGCCCGATATTGATTTAGATTTTCCAGATAATAGACGTCAAGATATGTTACAATATGTTGCGAAAAAATATGGAGCAGATAAAGTGGCACAAATTGCAACTTTTGGAACCTTTGCAGCGAAACAAGCTTTGCGTGATGTTTCTAGAGTATTAGGATGTACACAAGTAGAATTGAAAAAATGGTCATCTAGTGTGCCAAATAGTTTGAAAATAACACTGAAACAAGCGTATGAACAATCTGTTTCTTTGCAAAAACTCGTCGAAAAATCTGAGAAAAACAAACTGATTTTTGATTTAGCTTGTAAAATTGAAGGATTGCCTCGTCATGTATCCACACATGCTGCAGGTGTAGTTATTAGTGACAGACCTTTAACAACCATTATTCCAATTCAACAATCAGAGCCATTGCATTTAACGCAGTTTGCTATGCAAGATGTGGAACAAGTTGGATTGTTAAAAATGGATTTTTTAGGATTGAAAAATTTATCTATTTTAGCAGATGCTCAAAATGCAATACAAAAAATAAATCCACAATTTAATGTATGGCATATTGATTTCCAAGATGAAAAAACATTAGATATTTTTAGGAAAGCAGATACGGAAGGTATTTTTCAGTTTGAATCACCGGGTATCAAACGTGTCTTGCAATTTGTTTCTCCAAATTCACTTGAAGAAGTAGCTGCTGTCAATGCATTGTATCGTCCGGGGCCAATGCAGCAAATTCCTCATTTTGCCGATAGAAAGCATCAAAAAGAATTGGTCGTCTATCCTCATGATGACTTAAAAGATATTTTAGAAGAAACGTATGGTATTATTGTATATCAGGAACAAGTCATGCAAATTGCAAATAAAATGGCAGGATTTTCATTAGGGCAAGCTGATTTGTTAAGACGTGCTATTGGAAAAATGAAAAAAGATGTTCTACTTGCTGAAAAAGAGCATTTTATTACGGGGGCTATTCAAAACGGTTATTCAAAAGAGATTGCCACAACTGTTTATGAATATATTGAAAAATTTGCCAATTATGGTTTTCCAAAATCACATGCCTTTGCCTATTCGGTATTAGCTTATCAGTTAGCCTATATGAAAGCCCATTATCCACATGCTTTTTATTTAGCATTATTATTGCATGTTAATGCTAAAAGTGAGCGATTTACAAGTTATTTAATGGAAGCCAAACAACATGGGGTGACATTTTTATTGCCTCATATCAATAAAAGTCATATAGAGCATACAGTTCAAGGTGAGGGAACGATTTTATTTGGGCTATCGGCTATTCAAGGTATTTATAAAGATTTACGGTATGCGATTGTGAAAGAACGTTTTGCTCATGGCATATATCAATCTTTTGAAGACTTTGTGTCGCGTATGGATAAACGTTATTGTAAAAAGGATATTTTGGAAACATTGATTTTTTCTGGGGCTTTTGATTGTTTTGGTAAAACAAGAGCAACTCTTGTATCAAGTATTGATGCTGTTTTAGATAATACGTCTTTATTTTTAGGTATCTTACCGTTGAAAGAAGAAAGGCTTGAAGAATATGATGAGGATACCATTCGAGAAAAAGAAAAAGAAATTTTAGGTTATGCCTTTTCAAATGATGCACTTGATGCCTTCATGCCATATTATCAAACAGGACAATTACAAAAAACAGCAGATATAGTATCTCATCAGCAGGTTATATTATTAGGTTATTTAAGAAAAATCAAAAAAATTACAACTAAAAATAATAAACGGATGGCGTTTGCTGTTTTAGAAGATGCCTTTGGAAAAGTAAATATGACCATATTTCCAACAGTGTATGTTGCGAATATGTCACATATAGAAGAAAATGAATTGATTGTTGTACATGGTAAAATTGAGTGGACAGAAAGAGAAGAACTTACATGTATCGTGCAACGTTTTGAGACAGTAGATGCTTTTTTACAAAAAGAGAATCAATGCTTTTTAAAAATAGAAGATAGTACAATGTTGAAAGATATTCAAGCATTATTATTGAAACATCCTGGGCATACACAAGTTGTCGTTTATTTTAGTCAGTCAGATGTTTATAAAAAAATGCCTGAAAAGTACAACGTTTATTTTCAAGACGCTTTCAAAAAAGAGGTTGAAGATTTATTAGGTAGTGGAAATGTGGTCTTGAGAAAAAATAAAAAATAAATAAAAAAATCAAATAATACAAGACATTTAAAAAAAAAAATGATATGATGTGACAGAAAAGAAGTTGTGAAAATTGAATGAAAACAACAATAAAATTTTTGAGGTGATAAAGCAATGAAGCGTATTGCGGTTTTGACAAGTGGTGGAGATGCTCCTGGTATGAACGCAGCTGTTCGTGCAGTAGTACGTAAAGCCTTGTATGAAGGTATGGAAGTCTATGGTATCAATTATGGCTATGCTGGTTTGGTAGCAGGCGATATTCGTCAAATGAGTGTGAGCGATGTTAGCGATACAATTAGTAGAGGTGGTACACTATTATACTCTGCTCGTTATCCAGAATTTGCCAATGTTGAAGGTCAATTAAAAGGTATTGAGCAATTAAAAAAATATGGTATTGAAGGTTTAGTAGTTATTGGAGGAGATGGTTCTTATAGAGGAGCACTTGCTTTGACAAAACATGGTTTCCCAGCCGTAGGTATTCCAGGAACCATTGATAATGATATTCCTGGTACAGACTACACCATTGGATTTGATACAGCCGTTAATACAGCACTAGATGCTTTAGACCGCATTCGTGATACAGCAACAAGTCATGTACGTACGTTTATCGTTGAAGTAATGGGGCGTAATGCAGGAGATATTGCTTTATGGGCAGGTGTAGGTAGCGGTGCAGAGCAAATCATTATTCCAGAAGTGGATACAGAGATGGAAGATATTGTCGCTAAATTAAAAGAAGGACGCCAAAAAGGTAAAAAGCATACATTGATTGTTCTAGCAGAAGGTGTAATGGGTGGAAATGAATTTGCTCAAAAACTGAAAGAGTATGGCGAACAGCATACGCGTGTTTCTGTTTTAGGACATATTCAACGTGGAGGTTCTCCAACAGCTCGTGACCGTGTTCTAGCAAGTTTATTTGGATCGAAAGCCGTGGACTTATTACTTGCGGGCATTGGTGGCGTATGTGTAGGTATCCGTGATGATAAAGTCATTTATACAGATATTATTGAAACACTTGAACATGGTAAACATATACCAAACTTAGATTTGTATCGCTTAAATAAAGAAATTTCAGGATAGAGGAGATTGAATATGAAAAAAACAAAAATCGTTTGTACGTTAGGTCCGTCAAGCCAAACTGTTGAACAATTAGTGAAAATGATTGATGCTGGTATGAACGTGGCACGCTTTAACTTTTCACATGGTTCTCATGAAGAACATTTAGCACGTTTTAATGCGTTAAAAGAAGCAAGAAAAATAGCAGGTAAACCATGTGCTATTTTATTAGATACAAAGGGACCAGAAATTCGTACACATGATATGAAAGACGGAGCGATTGCTTTAGAAACAGGTATGATTGTCCGTGTAAGTATGGAACAAGTGGAAGGAACAGTAGAACGTTTCTCTGTTAGTTATCCAGAATTGATTAATGATGTGACTGTTGGTAGCCGTATTTTAGTAGACGACGGATTAGTGTCATTAAGAGTGACAGAGATTGATGCATTTAATAAAGATATTGTGACAATCGTTGAAAATTCAGGTGTTATTAAAAATAAAAAAGGTGTCAATATACCAAATGTAAGTGTGAATTTACCAGGTATTACACAAAAAGATGCTGACGATATTCGTTTTGGTATTAAAAATGGTATTGACTATATTGCAGCAAGTTTTGTTCGTCGTGCCAGCGATGTATTAGAAATTATCAAGATTTTAGAAGAAGAAAATGCGACACATATTCAAATTATTCCAAAAATCGAAAACCAAGAAGGTGTCGATAATATTGATGAAATTTTAGCTGTATCACACGGATTGATGGTTGCTCGTGGTGATTTAGGTGTTGAAATTCCAACAGAAGATGTACCAATCGTGCAA
Source organism: Granulicatella sp. zg-ZJ (assembly GCF_010892355.1). Taxonomy (NCBI): domain Bacteria; kingdom Bacillati; phylum Bacillota; class Bacilli; order Lactobacillales; family Carnobacteriaceae; genus Granulicatella; species Granulicatella sp. zg-ZJ. The sequence goes on from NZ_WNJY01000009.1 coordinate 60,098, forward strand.
AAAGCTTTGATTAAAAAATGTAATATGGTTGGAAAACCAGTTATTACAGCAACACAAATGTTAGATTCAATGCAACGCAACCCACGTCCAACACGTGCAGAAGCAGGAGATGTTGCAAATGCAATTTTTGACGGAACAGATGCTGTGATGTTATCTGGTGAATCAGCAGCCGGAGATTATCCATTAGAAGCTGTTCAAACAATGGCAAATATTTGTGTTCGTACAGAGCAGGCATTAGAAAATCAAGATGTATTTAAATTGAAACAATTTAAACAAGATATTACAGAAGCTATTGGACGTTCAGTAGGTCATAATGCACGTAGCTTAGGTATTGAAACAATTGTTGCAGCAACAAGTTCAGGTCATACAGCACGTATGATTTCAAAATATCGTCCAAAATCAAATATTATTGCACTGACTTTCTCAGAAAGAGCACAATTAGGTTTATCACTTGTATGGGGAGTTCAAGCTGTATACGTTGAAAAACCATCTTCAACAGATGCTATTTTTACAGAAGCAGACAAAGTGGTGAAAGAGTTAGGATTTGCTAAATCTGGAGATGTGATTATTGTAACAGCAGGTTTACCAGTTGGTGAAGCCGGTACAACAAACATGATGAAACTACAAGAAGTACAATAAAAGCAATAGAAAGGTAGTAAATAGCGTTTGCTATTTACTACCTCAGACTGTTGACAAATTAAAATGTCGACAGTCTTTTTTCGTATCAGACGTTAAGTTGTACGGCTTACCATGATGTACACGATACATCGCTCGTTCTCTACTACGTGCGAGAACGAAGCCATTCGTACCACAATGTCTGATACGATAATAACGCTTAAACGTGGTATAATAGAGATAAGAAAAAGGAGGAAAAAATCTATGTTTTATAAAGAAACTCACCCAAATGATGAAATCATATTAAATACATTGTCCGAATTAGTACCAAAAGACCATTTACTACGTAAAATTGATAAATCAATTGATTTCAACTTTATTTATGAGATTACTTCTCCCTATTATAGTCATACCAACGGTCGCAATAGTTTAGACC